>JABFRJ010000412.1 GCA_013141255.1 Hyphomicrobiaceae bacterium | reverse complement strand
CTGTCTGCGGGTCTGTCTGCGGGTCTGTCTGCGGGTCTGTCTGCGGGTCTGTCTGTGGGTCTGTCTGTGGGTCTGTCTGAGGGGCTTGCCCGTGGGACTGCCTGTGGCTCTGGGCGGCTTGTTCGACGAGACGCGGCTATTAGGACGGTATGGGGCGCCGAAAGGCGTTGTGGCTGATTGAGACGTGTTGGTGACCTGAAGTAGGTGGATGACAGACGGCGATGCCAAAATTGAAACCAGAGACACAAATTCAGCGACGGGAGCATATTCTGGATGCAGCGCGGGCTTGTTTTGCGCGGACTGGCTTTCACCGAACGACGATGCACGACATCTGTAAGGAGTCGGGAGTGAGCCCCGGTGCCTTCTATGTGTACTTCCGCAGCAAAGAGGCGTTGATCGAGGGCCTATGTGAGCGTGACCGCGCGGAGTTTGCTGAGCGATTTGTAAGTGTGAGCGAGGCGCCGGATTTTCTGGCAGGATTGCAATCTCTGGCCGCGCATTACTTTGTGGAAGAGTCGCGAGAACGATCACTCTTTGTCGTTGAGATGTCGACTGAGGCGACACGCAATCCCCGTATCGCGGAGATTGTGAGCCGGGTTGATAAATATTGCTGCGATCAATTCGCGCAACTGTTCCGGCGGTTACAGTCAGAAGGCCGAATCCAGCCTGTGGTGGATATTGAAATTGCGGTGCAAGCCTTCAACGTCGTTGGCGATGGACTGTTCTATCGCCGCGCTATGCAGCAGAATTTTGACGCCAACGCCGTGATGCCCGCGTTGTTGCTGATGCTCAAAGATTTGCTGCGACCCGTCGAGGCGAGTGCGTCCTTGGTTGGTGTCGAGCATAAGGCTAATCCGCTCGATAAGATTGGTTCTCTCGATAAAACTGGCCCGTTTAAAGAGGTCGTAAGATGATTGCATTCACTGCAAAGTACGTTCGGATGTTGGCGATTGCTGGTGTTGTCGGCATTGGCGGGTATCTGTTTGTGACAGGTAAATTGCCCTGGACCAAAAAGCCAGCGCAACCGGCGACTGTTGCGCTGGATGGGCAAAAGGGTGTGGATTTGCTCGCTGCTGCCGTGACGGTGAGCAGAGTCACGCCGATGTCGTTTGTTGAACAAACGATTGTGACGGGTACGCTGGTGCCGCGCGATGAGATTTTGGTTGGTCCTGAAATCGAAGGACTGCGCATAGTCGAGGTTCTGGTCGACGAAGGGGCGCGGGTGAAGAAGGGTGATATTCTGGCACGGTTGGTGACGGATACCCTTGACGCGCAGATTGCTCAGAGCGATGCGTCACTGGCAAAGGCCGCTGCGGCAGTTGCGCAATCAAAAAGCAACATCATCGCTATGGAAGCGAAGAACGTCGAAACCAAAAAAGCGTTAGAGCGCGGACGACCGCTGCGGCAGTCGGGTGTGATTTCGGAAGCAACGCAGGATGTTCGAGAGTCGGCAGCTACATCAGCGCAGGCGCAGCTGGTGTCGGCGCAGGACGCACTCAAACTTACAGAAGCCGACAAGCGGCAGGTTGAAGCGCTGAGGCGTGATCTCGATTGGAAACGGAGCCGGACCGATGTGCGAGCCCCGGCTGATGGCGTTGTCAGTCGTCGCGTGGCACGTGTTGGTGGGTATGCTGCGGGCGCTGCGGATGCCATGTTCCGGATTATTGCACGGGGTGAAATTGAGCTCGAAGCGGACGTGCCGGAAGTTGTGATTGCACGAATGAAGGACGGGCAGCGGGCCACGGTTGATGTGGCAGGCGTTGGGGAAGTACCCGGCGTCGTGCGATTGGTGTCGCCGGAAGTTGATCGGGCGACGCGGCTTGGCAAAGTGCGGATTTTTCTCGGTGACACTGCCAACTTGAGGATTGGTGCCTTCGCGCGCGGTGCAATCACTGTGGCGACCTCGGAAGGCCTCGGCGTGCCATTGTCTGCGGTTCTGTATTCAGATGTGGCGACGAGTGTGCAGTTGGTGCGCGACAATAAGATTGTGTCCAAGTCGGTCAAGACTGGACTTCAGACGGGCTCAAGTATCGAGATTCGCGAGGGGCTTATTGTTGGTGATTTCGTGGTCACGCGGTCGGGGACGTTCTTGCGCGAGGGCGATGCTGTGCGTCCTATGATCAAAGGCGAGAAGGTTACTGAGGTGCGCCAATGAGTTGGAATGTTTCCGCCTGGGCTATCCGCAAGCCGGTGCCAACTGTTATTATGTTTTTAGTGTTCGTCGCGCTTGGCGTGATGAGCTTCAAGCAATTGCCGATCACACGGTTTCCGAACATCGATGTGCCGATTGTGCAGGTCCGTATTTATCAATCTGGCGCTGCGCCGGTTGAGCTTGAAGCGCAAGTGACGAAAAAGATCGAGGATGCTGTCGCTGGGATCAATGGTCTCAAGCATGTGTCATCAACCGTTACCGAAGGTACGTCAGTCTCAACGATTGAGTTTCGGCTTGAAATCAATCCAGATCGTGCGCTCAACGACGTAAAGGACGCCATTGCGCGGGTTCGGTCGGATTTACCACGCACGGTGGAAGAGCCGATTATATCGCGTCTTGATATTGAAGGTTTGCCGATTGTGACGTACGCGGCGCGTGCACCTGGCATGACGCCTGAGCAGATTTCTTGGTTTGTGGACGACGTTGTTGTTCGCGTGCTGCAAGGCGTAAAGGGCGTCGGACAGATCGAGCGCGTCGGGGGTGTCGAGCGCGAAATTCGAGTATCGCTCGATGCGGATCGATTGGGATCGCTTGGCATTACGGCTGGTGATGTGAACCGCGTGATCCGTCAAACGAATGTTGATTTGGCAGGTGGGCGTGGTGAAATAGCGGGACGTGAACAGGCGATACGAACGCTCGCAAACAAAAAGTCGGTTGATGATCTCGCCGATACGATGGTGCCTATAAGCAAGGGGCGAAAAGTTCGACTTGATGAGCTTGGCACCGTGACGGATGCGTTCGTCGAACCCAGAACATTTGCGACGTTCAATACGCAGCCAGTCGTGGCATTTTCCATCACGCGGGCGAAGGGCGCGAGTGATACGACGGTTTCGGCTGCGATTGAGAAGGCTGTTGCGGGGCTTCGAGCGAAGCATCCTGATGTCGAACTGCTGATGATCGACACGACGACGACGGCTGTTCGCGGTGCTTATGATAGCACGATGCAGACGCTGATTGAAGGCGCGGTGTTGGCGATTGCGGTTGTGTTTGTGTTTTTGCGCAATTTGCGTGCAACGATTATAACGGCGATTGCGCTGCCGTTGTCGATTTTTCCGGCCTATTGGATTCTCGATACGCTTGGGTTCTCGCTAAATCTGGTGAGCCTGCTTGCAATTACGATTGCAACAGGCATTCTTGTCGACGATGCGATTGTGGAAATCGAGAACATTGTTCGGCATATGCGCAATGGGAAGTCGCCTTATCGCGCGGCGCTTGAAGCTGCGGATGAAATTGGCCTTGCCGTGATGGCGATCACGCTGACGATTATCGCTGTGTTCACGCCGGTTAGCTTCATGGGTGGGATTGCGGGGCAATACTTCAAACAGTTCGGGTTGACCGTGGCTGTGGCCGTGTTTTTCTCACTGTTGGTCGCACGGCTGGTGACGCCGATGTTGGCCGCCTATTTTATGCGGGACGTGCCGCATGAAGAGAAAGAGCCGGGTTGGCTCAAAGCGTACACGCGTTTGGTGAGCTGGTCGGTTAAGCATCGTTTCATGACGGTGGGGCTTGGGCTGCTGATATTTGCCGGTTCAATTGGATCGTTTTTTCTGTTGCCGTCGGCGTTTATTCCAGCGGATGATTCGGGTCGTGCGCTGCTCGCGATCGAATTGCCACCGGGGACGCGACTTGATGATACGCGTTCGATCACGACGAGTCTTGTTGAACGCATACGTAAGCGCGATGACGTGAAGAGCGTGTTTGTGAATGGCGGGCGGTTACTTGGTTCAGGCGCGGAAGTGCGTAAGGCGACGCTGGTCATCAACTTGATTGATAAAAAGGAGCGTAAACTCAATCAAACACAGATCTCGGAGGAGATTGGGCGTGATCTCGCGCTCATTCCGGACATGCGATATTGGTTCTTGCGCGATAATGGTCAGCGCGGATTTGCGCTGGTTGTGACCGGCCGGGACGGCGACGCAGTGAATAAGGTTGCGGCAGATCTCACGTCGCAGGCGAAGCGTGTGACGGGCAAGAAGGGTGAACCGTTACTTACCAATGTGGTGTCGACGGCGGAGTTGGATCGACCGGAACTGCGCGTTAAGCCGAAGACGGAGATCGCGGCGGAACTCGGTGTGACGACGGATGCGATCTCGGAAGCGGTGCGGATTGCGACCATCGGTGATGTCGGGGCCAATCTGGCAAAGTTCAATATTGATGATCGGCAGGTGCCGATCCGGGTGCAATTGGATGAAAAGGCGCGCACCAACCGAGCGACGATTGAAAGCTTGAAGGTTACCACGGCCGCTGGGGCCTCAGTGCCGATGTCGTTGGTGGCGGAGTTTCAACTATCGCAGGGGCCGACGGCGGTTGATCGGTATGACCGGCAACGGCGCGTGTTGATTGGTGGTGATTTGGCCGGAGTGACTCCGCTGGGGGAAGCCATCGGCGGGGTAATGAAACAACCGGCGGCGCAGAACTTGCCGGCGGGGGTGGAGATCAAGCAATTCGGCGATGCGGAAGTCATGGGCGAAGTGTTTGAGAGTTTCGCCAAGGCGATGGGCGCGGGCATCATGATGGTGTACGCGGTGTTGGTGCTGCTGTTCGGGTCGTTCTTACAGCCAATTACCATCTTGTTCTCGCTGCCGTTGTCGATTGGCGGGGCCATCGTGGCGCTGGCGATTACGGGGCAGGCGGTGAGCTTGCCGGTCGTGATCGGCATCCTGATGCTGATGGGTATTGTGACCAAGAATGCGATTATGCTTGTCGATTTCACGGTTGAGCAGATGGCGAAGGGGATGCCGCGAGCTGATGCTATTGTGGACGCGGGTCGTAAACGGGCTCGACCGATTATTATGACAACGATTGCAATGGTGGGGGGCATGTTACCGGCGGCGCTGAATGCGGGATCGGGCGGTGAATTCCGGGTGCCTATGGCGATTGCGGTGATTGGTGGTTTGGTGTCGTCAACACTGTTGTCGTTGGTGTTTGTGCCAGCAGTGTTTGCGGTGCTGGATGATGTGTCGCATCTGACGTGGCGCTTATTCGGGCGGTTTGTCGGGCCGGTGGATGAGCCTGGGCCGGGCGAGCATGGTCATGATGCGGAGGCGCACGAAGCTATCGAAAAGGCGCGGCAGACTGACGCTGCGCCGACACGCATGGCGGCGGAATAGCCGCGTTAGCTTTATCAGTCTTTTCCCGCAGCTGACGTTGCACTTCTGGCGCCAACGTCCTACTTGTGGGGCTTGAGGCTTGTACTGTTGTACAGGCGATTGGTTGAGGAGTGCCCCCATGTTTGATCCTAAGAGTTTGATTGAGATGATGATGAAGGGTGCGGCCCCTCAAGCGCAGGCGTCGCAGCAAGGTGGGCAGCAAGGTGGCTTGGGCGGCCTTGGCGATCTACTCGGTAAAATGATGCAGGGTGGGCAGCAGGCACCACAGCAAGGTGGCGGCGGTGGTCTTGCAGATATACTCGGCAAACTTGGTCAAGCCGGTGGCGGTCAGGGTGGTCAAGCGTCATCGCAAGGCGGCGGCCTCGCGGACATTCTCGGCAAAATGATGGGTGGGGCACAGAGTGGCGCACCGCAGCAGGGACAAGCTCCTGCGCAAGGCGGCGGTATGGTGGGGCTTGAAGACTTGCTGCGCAAAGCGCAAGCCCAGATGGGCGGCGCAGGCCAAGGCGCGCAAGGTGGCCAAGGTGGCGGTCTGATGGACATCCTCGGGCAGGTGCTCGGGCAGGCGACGTCTGGCGTCAAGGATGGTGCGCGCCGCGTTGACGATATGACTGGAGCGTCGGGCCATATGCGGGACGCAACCAAGAGTGCGACGGGGCAGTCGCCGGAAGATCTCATGGCGCAGCTCAAGGATTGGGTCGCGAACAATCAGGGTGCCGCTGCGGCGGGCGCTGGTGGTCTAGGTGCCGTTGTTCTGGGCACCAAGACGGGCCGTTCGATGGCTGCACGAGCCGCTAAGATCGGTGGTCTCGCGCTCATTGGTGGTCTTGCCTATAAGGCGCTACAAAATTATCAGGCTGGCCGTCCATTGTTGACGGGCGCTGATCCGGCGCTTGTGCCCGCGCCGCAGGGTTCGGGCTTTGACGTTGGAGCGGTGACGAGTGAATCGGCGACGCTCTACATCCGTGCGATGATTGCAGCGGCTGCTGCTGATGGTCGGATCGATGAGGCTGAGCAACAGAAAATTCTTGGCAGCTTGAAGCAGGTTGGCCTTGATGCGGGCGCGGAAGAATTCCTCGCTAACGAGCTCAATAATCCGGCGACGGCAGCTGATCTCGCGGCTGGTGTGCGGACACAGGAAGAAGCGGTGCAGGTGTTTACAGCGGCACGTATCTCGGTCGACCTCGACAACGAGGAAGAGCATGCGTTCCTGGTTGATCTGGCGACGCGTCTTGGTCTTGATGGCAAACTTGCACAGCACATCGACGCGGCAGCGCGTGGGGCGGCGTAACAGCTGTTCTAATGCGATAAAATGAGAAAGGCGCGGGACAGATCCCGCGCCTTTTTTGTTAGGATAAGTACTCGCCGATCAGCGAGTGTAGGCAGCACGCCAGCCTGCAGCGACGGCTTCGTTTTCTGAGCAGAACCAGCGCTTACCTGAGCCGTCCATGCGGATACGACCGTACCAAGGGCTCCAGGGCATATGGTAGATGAGGCCGTTACGACCGACGTTGCCTTTGATGGCACAGCCATCTGGCGCTTTGTCGTCGGCGACATCCCAGGCTTTGGCGCGATAATCCCAAGCGGGCATGTTGTCCGTTTCCCAGATGCCGCGCTTGGCTGAGCGTGCTTCGGCTTCCTGGGGCAGATAGAGTTTTGAATATTTGACGAAGGCCCAGGCGAGGCCTTCGGAGACCATGGCTGCGGAAATGTCTATCGTGCCGAAGGTGCAAATGCCGAGTGTGCGACCGTATTTGTCGAGGCCACGATTTTGGCATTCAACATCTTTGCCATCGATTAGTTTTGCAAGGTGTGTGGTCGCTGCATAACCGCAGGGCCAACTACCGATAAGGCGGCGATGACAGGTTTGCCCGTTTTCAGGAGCGTCGATACCTTCTAGTCGGACACGCGTGGTGCCGACGTCGATGGTGTCGCCATCAATGACGCGGGCGCGGCCGCGAAACAGTTCAAATTTTTCGACCGGTGCGGGCGCTGGACGCGCGGCTTCTACGGTGCTGTGTGAGGCGACAAATACTGTTGTTCCAATGCTTAGCGCGAACGCCACTATGCCTAGGGAACGGAACCAACTGAGAACATAACGCATAAAAAGACCCTCGCTGATTCGCGGGGCCTGGCTGCGGCTTGGCTGTGGCGGGATTGAGAAATGTGGTGGAGAAGGCGGACGTGTTGCATGTGAGCCGCGTCGTTCAATTGCCAATGTTTATCGGCGTTTTTGGTGCGTCGGTTCTTTACGCCTTTGGCCAAAGCATGGCGATTCAATTGTGGGTCGGCCGTTACTTGGGCGGCGAGACACCTTTGAGCGTCACAGTTTCGGGGGATCGATTTAACTCGCGATCGGCGAAATGAATGATGTAGCCGAGTTTGGTTGCGCGATCTGAGATTGCCGCTTGGCGAGCTCTATCTTTTAAATACTCAACAACGAAGACAGGTAGGCGGTCGGCGGTCGCGCGATTGAGCATCAGGATCGAGCGATTGATTTCTTCCCCTGAATTTTCCTTGCCCTGACCATTGACGCCGAAGAACAAATCTTCTTTGGCCACACCGTCGATGAGGCGGCGATAGTCGGCGCGGCGCAACAGTTCTTCGCCGTTTTGAGGAACGACAAGGAAGCCAGGGTGGCGGGCCTTGGCGTAACGCGAGAGACGCGCTGTGAATGCGACCATGTCGTTTTCGGAACTGGTGCGGTCTTTGCTCCACTCTTGGAAGGCATCGACTCGATCGAGATAGACACCATCGAAACCGGCATCGATGATGCGATCGATGTAGGGTTTGCGCCAGGGAAAGACGTTTTCAAGGGCTTGATCCAAGAGCGTGCGACCGGGAGAGACGAAGATTTTCTGCCAGTCTGGGTGCCAATAGCGGACGAGAAAGTTGCCTTTCCATTCGGAATTTTCGTCGGCGAGCCAAGCGGGTTTGGTGGCTGCGGCTGTTAGCAGGTGGCTCCACGTCGGCTGCCAATAAAACCGATAGTTTTCTGCTTCACCGATCGACATATAGGCGAGAACAATGCGGGGCTTGTTATTGGGGCGTTGGCGGAAGGCCTCTATGTCGGCTGCGCGCCAAGCGGTTTCGTCACGGCCGTCGCGTGCATAATCGATGACGATTACATCGACGCTTTGGTCGATAAATTCTGGGCGGGCGTGTTGAAGTTGGTAGCCCCAGGTTTTGGCATCGACAATGGCGGGGCCGGTCCGTTCGGTAAGCGTTGGGCGTGGGGTTTGGGTCTGGTTGGCTGCATAGATGCTGCCGCCCGCAACCGCGAGCAGGATCAGAAACTTTAAGATGCTTACGATTATCCGCATTCGGATGGCTTACACCTCGTCTGTGGTCACTTTGCGGTGTGTGTTGATACGCGCATGACATCTTGCGGCAGTTAGGTCTGTGCATAGGGGGATGGCAAGATAGCCAACGGTCACACTGAGGTGATCCGTCGGATATGGCAGGTGATCTATCGATTTTGGCGTTTTGCGACAGTTTGGTAAGCTGTCGCGCTAATTTCCGAGAAGGACGCACCATGACCGAACGTCGCCAATCTACGCCTGATGTTGTTGAGGCCGCGCATGAATTGATTGTGCGAGATGGGCGAGTTGCGGTTGCGACTATAATTTCGACCTGGGGCTCGGCGCCTGTGCCGGTCGGTGGGCAGATGGCTATTTCTGAGGCTGGCGATTTTCAAGGATCGGTTTCGGGCGGCTGTGTTGAGGGGGAAGTTATTGCGGAGGCGAGCGAATTGCTGGTGGAGGGTGGACGCCCTAGGATTTTGAGTTATGGCGTTGAAGATGAGACAGCGTGGCGCGTAGGCTTGCCCTGCGGCGGTAAGATTCAAATTCTGGTTGAACGCTTGGAGGGGGCGGCGGATCGCGTGCATCTAAAGCGCTTGACTGAGGCGCGAACGTCTCGGCAGGCGTTGGTGGTTCGGACGTCGGTTGCCGATGGGGCGCGGCAGGTTTTTGCTCGCAGTGACGTCGGTGTTGCAGACGATATTGTGCAGCGATTTTTTTCGGGCAAGAGCACGGTCGAGCCGAGTGCTGCGGGCGATGTGTTTGTGCATGCATTATTGCCGCCGCCGCGTGTGGTGATTGTAGGGGCGACGCATATTGGGCAAGTGTTGGCGGATCTCGTTGCGATCACCGGATTTCAGGCCGTTGTTGTTGATCCACGCACGGCGTTTGCGGCGGAAGCGCGGTTTTCAAGTGCTACGTTGGTGACTGAGTGGCCGCAGGATGCGTTGCCGCAATTGGGGCTTGATGCCTATACGGCGGTGGCGGCGCTGGCGCATGTGGGGCACATTGATGACGAGGCGTTGAAGTTAGCGGTTGCGTCTGAGTGCTTTTATGTCGGCGCTTTGGGGTCGAAGAGAAACCACGCTAAGCGTGTTGAGCGCTTGGCGGCGGGGGGCGTTACGGCGGAGCAAATTGCACGCATTCGTTCGCCGATTGGACTTGATCTTGGAGCGTCTACGCCGCCTGAGATCGCGCTCTCGGTGATGGCGGAGATCTTGCGACACTTGCGTGGAATAAAAGGTAAGGGCGCCGCCTAGGATGTAACAGGCATCATTGTGAGTACTTTAGGCCATAAGCGTGAGCCAAAGACTGCGGGCACTGACTAGGCAGATGACGCAACCAACGAGCGTTAGTAAGCCTCGGGCGGGGATGTGGCGTGTGGCGAGAGCCGCGAATGGGGCAGCGATTATGCCGCCGATGACCAAGCCTGCGATGATTTTCCATAGTGATAGTCCGACGGTGAAAATCAGGGTGCCAGAAATCACCAAAGTCACGAAAAACTCAGCAATGTTGACAGAGCCGATGGTCGTGCGTGGTGCCGCACCGCGACCGAGAAGTGTGGAGGCCACAATAGGTCCCCAGCCACCGCCGCCGATGGCGTCCACGAAGCCGCCGAAGAGGCCGAGCGGGGCGACGTGATTGAGATTGGCGTCGCGTGATACGCAACCGTTGTAGGCCTTGCACAGGATGAAGATGCCGAGGGCGAGCAGGTAAGCGCTGATGAACGGTCGAATGACGTCGCCGTTCACTTGAGAGAGGATGTAGGCGCCGAGGATCCCTCCAATCATGCCTGGGATGGCGAGCCGTATGATAAGGCGGCGATCAAAGTTGCCGAGCTTCCAGTGCGACAAGCCAGAGGCGGCTGTGGTGAAGGTTTCAGCGGCATGAATGCAAGCGCTAGCGACGGCGGGCGGGACGCCGATGCTGAGTAGCGCGGTCGTGGACGTGATGCCGTACGCCATGCCGATGGCACCGTCCACCATCTGAGCGGCGAAACCAATGGCGATATAGGGCAGGATCTCTGTCCACATGGGTGCGTGCTCTCATTCGTCATGATGCCGCGTGGTCATGTCGATGAGGCCGGAACCGGGCGGAAACATGGTCAGACCACATCGTTCAATTTGATTTCGCTGCGCGTTATCTATAGCTGGGCGGGCGATTGCAAGTAAGATGGCGGATTAAAAATATGAAATAATTTTCCTGTACGGCGCGATTTTTGAATTATTTTCTCAATTTATTGGTTTTTCCGTGTTTTTGATAAGTTTTTCAGTTCTTGCGCGCAATTGTCATTTCAGTTGCGTGGGTGGCTTTATGGTCGCGCCGGGGCCACGGAGCGCCGACCGATCCAGGCCCAAAAGAAACAGCAGATGAAACTTAAAACAAAAATGCCGGATGCGGCACGTGCGTTGGAGACGGCGAAGGGGACGTGCAGGCGAGCAGCCAACCAGAGCGCCGCTATGCCGGCTATGGCACCAGCGAAAGCGGAAATGGCGAGCTTGGTGTTGTTATCTGAGTGGCGGCCCATCAGGTAGGCGACAATGGCGGCGGCCGGGTTCAATGCTGCCAATAAGATGACGGCGTAGAGGCTGACGTCTTGTTGCAGCACGGGGGCGTGCAGTGGTGACGCGGATTTCGCGGCTTGTAGAAATTGCATCGCGCGATCAGCTTTGGTTGGATGTTTTGTCTTTTGCTTCGAGGTCGGCGCGGAGTTTTTCTTCTTCGTATTGGATGAACCAGCCGATCATCTGTCGCCAAAGAGCTTCGCAGAGGTCTGGGGAGACGCCTTTTTCGGTGGCGCGGGCGCGGACACGGTCGATGACTTGTTGATTGCGCCAAGGGACGTTGGCTTCTGCATTTTGCTTGAGTTTTATTTGCCAGGCGCGTTCTACATAACCGAAGCGTTCGCCGATCATGTCGACGAGGGCCTTGTCGCAGCGATCAATTTCGACGCGGACTTGTGAAAGGTCTGTGCAATCTGCGGGACGGCGTGAGGCGGTCATTCGTATGGTTCCAAGGCAGAGTTCTAAAGCGGGGCGAAAGGTTAAAAGGCACTGCGGGTCCACGCTCGTGGGATCGCTTGCACACTTAGCACGGGCTAAGGCGGGCTGTCATGAGTTCGTCATGAGATCAGTATGCCGGGCTGGGTTTAGGAGCGGCGCGTGACGGGCGCGGGGGAAGTGCAGTCTGAAGGGAGTGTCGCGACTTTGCCTGCGGCCAAGAGGTCGCGCAGGCGGGCGCAGCGTTCGGCCTGATCGGCCGGGGCGGATGGGCGCTCGGTTGAGGTCGACATCAGGCGGGTTATCATATGGGCGAAATGTTGTGGACGTAGGGCTTTGTAGCGATCGAGTTCGCCTAGGGGCCAGTCGGTGGCTTCTAGGGCGACGGTGACGGCGCTGCTGAAGACTCCGGCCTGTTTGCCGGTGGGCTTTAGGCGGATGTAGCCGAGGTTGACGACTTCGCCGGGGTGAAGCGTGAAGTGGCCGAAACTGGTGCGATAGGTGCCGTCGCCTTGCGGGTCGCCGAAGTGGTTGACGACGCGGGTGCGGGTGCAGCTGAGGCGGACCAAGTGATATTCGCCTGGATCGAGGCGGAGTTCGGCCACGAGGGTTTGGACGCTGCGCGGCAGTACACGAATGCCGTGAACGGGTTTGTAGGTCTCACCTTGGCGCTGGGCGAGGACGCCATCGACTTGCTTACACGAGACGTCGATGGGGTCGAGTCGCATCAAGGCGACGGCTTTGTTGGACGACTGAAGTGCGTCGGGCCTGGCGAGGCTTTCTGAGACTTTGGACGTGCCAGGTCCGCAGCCTGTTAGTCCCGTTACGATTGCCCATAGGGCGACAATCGTCGCCAAGTTCGATGGTCGCATTACACACATCCCGCCTGCACGCGGTGATTGTATTCGTGTTTAAGCGCAGGCGGAAGCTGTTTTTATATGGGCGGTTACATTTGGGTCGATTTGGGTGATGTGGGCTTCGGGGCTGTCTTGTTGAGGCGGGCTTCGGCGGCGGTGATGACCTCTTT
>JABFRJ010000543.1 GCA_013141255.1 Hyphomicrobiaceae bacterium | reverse complement strand
GTCGAGCTCGGCGCGGGCCATGATGCCGAGTGATAGTGGTGCAGTGATTGGTGGTGTGGATGACGCGCGAGGTTGGGGTGATGGTGTTGGAGAGGTGCTGAAAGTTGCAGCCAAGAGACGGGCGACGATGTCGATGAAGCCTGCAGCACCAGCGTCGGCTTGCACGGTGAGGACTGCATCGTCGGAGAGATCGTGGCCCGCGCCGCGTAGACCTGCGCCGATGATGCGACTGGCGTCGCGGGCAGAGAGACGGCCGGTTGAGAAGCGGTCGGCCAGCGCAAGCATGTCTTCATGACCGAACGCGGTTTCGAGTTCGGCAAGCGCGCCAAGAGTGAGGACTAGACGATAAGTGGCACCGTTAAGGCGAGCATCGATTTCGCCGCGATGAGCATTGGCCATGATGTGTCCCTCTGTATTAGAGTGCGATGAAGGTGATTTCGCCAGCGCTTTCCAATGCGATCTCGAACGTCACTTCGCCGTCGTGTCGACCGGAATATTCAAGCGATGTGACTTGGAAAGGTCCGGAAATGGTGCCGAAATCTGGCACGATGATTTGCCATGCGCGGATCGTGCCTTGGAAGGCGTAGTCGCGGATCAAGGCGTCGGAGGCGAGATCTTTGAAGATGCCGCTGCCAGTGAGGCGTGCGCGCTTGACGCCCGCGCCTTCGAGCAATTCACGCCAACGACCAGCGCTTTCAGCGTGCGTGGTGTCGACCGTTTCGGAGGCTACTGAAAACTGTCGTGCGCGAAGTCCGGCGACGGTGACAAAGACGCCGAGACCGTCGCTGTCGAGCTTGAGGAGGAGGTCTTTGCCTTTTTGTGCGGCCATAGGGTGTTCCTTGGTGGATGGATCAGAGCGGTTCGGTGACGGCGCGAAAGCGAATGACGCCGTGGATGGTCTCGCCGTCAGGATCGCGACGGGCTTCGGAGAATTCGTGGCGTAGGTTGATCAAGCGATGATCTGTGAGGGGGAGAGATTGATCGTGCAGCGTGGATTTTACGGCGTCGGCGATGGTCATGGTTTCGCGGCGACCAGTGGCGCGGGACCAGACGTGGAGCGTGAAGAGGTGCTCGTCGCCGGCTTCGGTGGCGGATGAATAGTCACGCAACGATGATTGACCGAACGTGATGTAGGGGAATGCTTGGGGCTGTGGCACGTCGTCGAAGATGCGGGCGCCACCGAGGAGGCTCGTGACGACGCTTGAAGCAGTGAGCGTTACGAAAACGGCCTGCTGAAGAGCTTGCTGGGATGACATCATGATAGGGGCTCCTGCTCAATGGGCGGCGACGTGATCTCTGTTGGGTCTTTTGGTGTGAGTGCTGTTTGCGTTGAGCTGTTGGTGATGCGATTTTGTCCAAGGCGCGTTTGCTCAAGACGGAGCGCGGCGATGTGCACGAGCCGGCGGGCCAGGCCGTCATTGGCGCCGGAGAGACGAACCGTGATCTTCATAGATCGCGCTCCTCACAAAGAAGGCGCATTCGGTGGCGCACTTGATCGCCGATGAGAACCGCGCGGATGTGGAGAAGACGGGTCCCCAAGCGAAGCCGCGTGCTGGGGGCGACATCGGCGCGCGTGCGGATCCAAACTTCGTGCGTGATGCGGCCTTCGATGCGGCCATTGACGAAGCGCTCGGAGCCGGAACTGGCGATCAAAGCGCCCCAGACTTCGGCGATGGCGATCCAGGTTTCGTAGACGCCGCCGGAGCCATCGGCGGTGCGCGTCGGTGCTTCGAGGACAAACCGATCGCGCATGGCGCCAATGGGTGGCGGTCTCTTAACTGAGCTCATAGGCGCACTCCCAATCGGACAGAACGCCATGGTGCGAGCAGATCAGATACAGCTTGAGGCACGCGGGTTTCCTCAGTGCCGATTTCGCTGGGATCGCGATGTTCGTACCAGTGGGCGACAAGAAGCAGGAGGGCGTGGCGGATGGGTGCGGGTACGTCGGAAGGGTTGGGTCCGAAACCAGCGGTGACGGCGATCTCAATACCATTGGCTGGACGGTGTGGTTGCGGCAGGGTGAGGTTGGCGTGGCGAACGAGCCGCGATTGATTTGCGGAACTGTCGACGGTGAAGCCTGCTAGAGGTGCCAGGATGAACGTACCGGTGACGTCGTAGAGACGGATGGCATCAATTGATTTGATCGGGTTGAGCGGGAGCATGACTTCGCGTGCACTAGGCCAGGCGTCGCGGAAGATGGCCCAACTTTGTTGGATCAGGGCGAGGCCGAATGCGGTCTCGATGTGCAAGCGCGAGGTCAAAATGAGGCTTTGGATCAGTATGTTTTCTGCGTCACCGTCTACGCGCAGGTGGGCTTTTGCTTCGACAAGGGATACCGGCTCGACGGCTGGGGGGGCGGTCAAGATAAGGGCCATGGACTGCTCCGGACGTGTGAGGGCGATGGGTTGCGTGAAATTGGAAACGCAAACGGGCGACGCAGCTGCAGAGTGATGCAGACGCCGCCCGTTGAAGATGTTGTGGTCGTTAGTGTGGGTGAGAGATGGTTAGGCGCTGAACTTCAGAAGTTTGAT
>JABFRJ010000039.1 GCA_013141255.1 Hyphomicrobiaceae bacterium | reverse complement strand
CATTAGCCACAACATCGGCAGGACTGCTGTCCGATTCATCACCGTCGACCTGCACTGGCACAGAATTTATGCGGCCGATCTGCACGCGTTGCGCTGGCAGAACCGTCACGCCGCGCGGACAGGTCTTCGGGTCGCCGAGGCGGCCGAGCCCGAGCGCCGTTGACGCGTTGAGCAGGGCCAGCCGCGATCTGGCATCGATCACAATTGCGATCATAGGGTCCGCGCCCATCTGCGTGGCGCGCGTCAGCGTGAACGATCCACCATAGTGGCTGGCGCGGGTGACGATCACCCAGCTCGCTTCAAATCTGCGGCCATCGACATCAACGTCGAAGCGCTCGGCGCCGTGTGCCAAGGTTTTCAAGACTGGCGCGGTGTAGGCGGCGCGGGCCAGCAGGCGCTTGGTCTTGTAGTTGAGGCCGTTGACGATACGCGCGTCATAGCCAGCGCCGACCATCAGAAAGAACGGCACGCCATTGACGAGGCCGCCTTGCACGGGAATGACGTCGCCGCTCAGCAAAACACGGGTCAAGTCAGCTGCACGCTTTTTGACGCCGATTTCATAGGCCAGCACGTTGCCGGTGCCGAGCGGGATGAAACCAACGGGGAGCGCTGTACCCGCCGCGCCAATCGCGACCGCGCGGAATGTGCCGTCGCCGCCGGCTGCGATCACCGCATCGGCACCGCCAAGTTGTGCGAGTTCGCCAACACGTTGCGACGCCTCTTCAGCCGAGCGCGCGGGCAACGGAAACACATGCGCGCCGCCTGCCTTCAATCCGGCCAACACGCCGTCGAGCAGCTTCGGCCGCGCGATACCGGCGCGGTTGTTGAACACGAGAGCGAATTTTTTGCGGGGCATGCGTGAAGTACCACTCAAAGGAAGAGCATGTTCAGGATCACCCGTCATCCCGGACGCGACGCAGCATGCCTTCATGATGCGGCGCTGATCCGGGATCTTCGCAGCTCCCTTAAGGGAAGATCCCGTGTCTGCAGTGCATCGCTGAAGAAGCGCTGCACTGCGCACGGGATGACGGGTGTGGATGGCTGACTATCGCCGAACGAAAAAGGGCGGAACGCAAGTTCCGCCCTTGTCGCTAATGCTATGTCATCAATTCGTCAATCTTGGCTGCAGGCAGATGTAGTCAATCTGACAGTATTGAAATTTCGAAGGCTCCAAGCCACCCGTTTTGATGTGTAGTATCGCCGAATACCCTTCGAGTGCTTGTGACTTTGGAAATCCAGAGCATGGCAGGCGCCCCTGCCCTGAGGTGCAAATATGGACGACGAGTTCTATCGCGAACTTTCATGGAGCCGCCAGCAAGCGGAGTCGGCTAAACAAACGCCCATATTTATCTTTGCACTTTTTGGATGTGTGTGCCTAGCGCTCTTTGTCAGCGCGATCCGCACGGTCTTCATCGATCCTCCGACGGTCAAGCGCGTCTTGAGCCACCCCCATCGCGTCTCAGCAGAACTTCTCGGTTGTCACACGACATTCGATAGCATTAGCAAGTGGCGCTACAGCGCTGACTATCGCTGGACCGGCGTAGATGGCGTTGTGCGTTCGGTCGCGGGACATCGCATTCCGAACCTCGATATTTTCGCGAAAGTGTGTGGCGGAAAGCCAGTGCGTATTGATATTCTGGCAAGTGAAACGGAGCCCACACTGCGGCCCGTTATCGAAGCAAGCAAGGAGATCGAAGCGCGCGAAGAAACGGGAGCGTCTGCCGTTTCAATAGTTGTGCTTGGTCTTGCCGCAATGGTCTTGGGAAGCCTGCTCAGCTTTCGAACGAACCCGAAAATTGCACAATCCGGGCGGACCGATACCACCGCGTGAAATTGTTCACTGCACTTGACGTGATCTCCCCCTCACCTTGCGGCGAGGGGGAGATCGTAGCTCCGAAACCCGCAGCACACACTCACTGCAACCGCAAATGCGGGGCTTCTTTGTGCTTTGCTGACGTTGTAACGGCCTTCTGCACCTTTTCGAACGCCCGCACCTCGATCTGGCGAATGCGTTCGCGGCTGACGCCGAACTCTTCCGACAGCTCTTCCAAGGTGGCTGGCTCTTCGGCCAAGCGCCGGGCTTCGAACACCCGGCGTTCGCGATCGTTCAAAACCGACATCGCCGACTTGAGATACGACTTGCGCATCGACATTTCTTCATCTTCGACCATGCGCGTTTCTTGCGACGGCGTGTCGTCAACCAGCCAGTCCTGCCATTCGCCCGATTCGGTTTCGGCACGCACCGGCGCGTTCAGCGAGCTATCGCCGCCGAGGCGGCGGTTCATGCTGATCACGTCATCTTCGGAGACGCCGAGCTTGGTTGCGATCTTGGTCACCGTTTCCGGCTTCATGTCGCCGTCTTCCAGCGCCTGCAACTGGCTCTTGGTGCGGCGCAGGTTGAAGAACAGCTTCTTCTGCGCCGCCGTGGTGCCCATTTTAACAAGGCTCCACGAGCGCAGGATGTATTCCTGGATCGAGGCGCGGATCCACCACATCGCGTAGGTCGCAAGGCGGAAGCCCTTGTCCGGTTC
>JABFRJ010000213.1 GCA_013141255.1 Hyphomicrobiaceae bacterium | reverse complement strand
GTACCTGCCCCCCGAGCCTCCGCGTATGAGAGATAAACAATCGACGTCTTAGCAAAATCGGTGTCCAACATAACATCGAGCAACCCGCCCTGCCCGCTGGCAAACACCTGCGGCACGCCCCCAATCGGCGGCAGCACGTTCCCATCCGCAGCCACCAGCCGCAGTCGCCCCGAGCGCTCCGTCACCAACATCCGACCATCAGGCAAAAACTGCATCCCCCACGGATGCACGAGGCCCTTCGCAATTGTCTCCACCACAACCCGTTGCGCGGTCAAAACCGCAGGCTCCGGCGCGCGCGTCATCTCCGCCTTCGCCAACCCACCCGACGTCGCCAACAACAGCGTCAGTGCCAAGCAGGCGATCAAACCCGAAAATCGCGCAATCATTCGCAATCCTTCCCTTGCCGTGCGTCTCGCAACATCCACGATCAACCAGTGGGCATCGCCCTAACGATGTCCAACGACAACAGCGCCTGATCGCGTCAAGTCTCATCAATTTGATCAAGATCAATGCCATCCAAGCGACAATTGTACACGCTCAACTAAACTCAAAAAAAACAAAAGCTTTTCAAGGGCACGGCAGGGGATCGCCAATGTACAAAAACATTCTATTACCAACCGACCACAGCGAGCTTGCCGACAAGGCCAACGACCAGGGACTAACTCTCGCCAGAATGCTCGGTGCAAAAGTAACAATCCTGACCATTTTCGAGCCCTTACGCGGCATCGTTGCCGAAGGCGTCGTCATCCCCATCCCTGAAGAAGCACGCCAGGCTGTCGTCAAGAAAATAGAGTTCGACTTGAAAAAGGTCGCCGCCCGTGCCGCCGCACAAAAAGTTCCCTGCGACACCGCTCAAGTGGAAGCCGACCAACCCTGGCGCGCCATTGTCGATGAAGCACAAAAACGCGCCTGCGATTTGATCATCATGGCCTCCCATGGTCGCCGTGGCGTTTCAGCCCTGATTCTAGGCAGCGAAACCCAAAAAGTTCTGACTCATTCAAAAATCCCAGTCCTCGTCTATCGCTGACGCCATATCACTCATTACAACCCTATTCCCGTCGTCGTACCGACCGTACTGACACCAGCCTCCCCATCGATGTCAGTGCATGGATCAAGGCTCGACGACGGGACCTAGCTCGCATAACAAAAAAGGCGCGCCCATTTCGGACGCGCCTTTTTTTAGCAGTCTCAAGCACAAAACTTATTTCGGCAACGCGCCATCAATTCCCTGCACATAGAAGTTCATGCCCGACAGCGCACCATCGGCAATCTTCTCGCCAGCCTTCAGGAACTCTGTCCCATCCTGCTTATTGAGTGGCCCCGTGAACGGATGCAACTCACCCTTGGCAATTTTGTCCCGCGCCGCATCCGCAAGCGCTTTCGCGTCCGCCGCAACGCCTGGACCATAAGGCGAAACCTGCAACATGCCTTGGCCCAAACCGCCCCACACGTCGCCACTCTTCCAGCTACCATCCATTGCCGCTTTGACGCGCGACACGTAATACGGCGACCAGTTGTTGACCAAAGATGTCAGAATCGCATTCGGCGCAAACGCCTTCATCTCAGAGGCCTGGCCAATAGCGAAGATCTTGCGCTCTTCCGCAAACTTCGGCGCCGCTGGACTATCGGTATGTTGGAACAGAACGTCCGCGCCTTGGTCCGCAAGTGCTTTCGCCGCGTCCGCTTCCTTACCCGGATCGAACCAGGTCGATACCCAGATAATCTTAAATTTCACCGCCGGATTGACCGACTTCGCGCCGAGATACGCGGCGTTGATGCCCATCACCACTTCCGGAATTGGAAATGACGCGATGTACCCAATGGTGCCCGACTTCGAAGCTTTCGCAGCCAAAATACCCGCAACGTACCGGCCTTCGTAATACCGCCCATTCACTGTCGCCACGTTGTCAGCGCGTTTGAAGCCCGAGACATGCTCGAACTTAACATTCGGATACTTCGCCGCAACTTTCAGAGTCGGGTTCATAAACCCGAACGATGTCGTGAAAATAATCGAATGACCTTGGCTCGCCAATTGATCAATCACGCGCTCAGCGTCGGGACCTTCCGGCACATTCTCAACGTGCGTCGTCTCGACCTTGTCGCCCAATTCCTTCTTCACCGCGAGCAGGCCCTGGTGATGCTGGTAGCTCCAACCGTGATCGCCGATAGGCCCCACGTAAACGAAACCGACCTTGGTCTTGCCTTGCGCAAGCGCGCCAACGGCACCCGCAGCAACTGCCGCAACACCGGCCAATGCCGCTGCTAGATGTTTAAACTTCATACCCATAACTCCTGTCAAAACCCCATAAGCTGCCATCAGCTCACAGCATAAAATGTTTTCCCGAGACTTTGCGGCGCCCGCAAGCCAAACCTTGTACTTTCCCGCGATATCAACACCAAGACAGCGATTGTGGCTAGATAGGGCAGCATTGAAAGTAATTGTGCGTCGACTTTAAGCCCAAACCCCTGTGCATGTAGCTGAACGATGGTAATGCCCCCAAAAAGCAGCGCCCCCGTCAGCACCCGCACTGGCTGCCAC
>JABFRJ010000493.1 GCA_013141255.1 Hyphomicrobiaceae bacterium | reverse complement strand
CGCCGTCACCGCGCGGACTTCGTCAAATCCACCCACGCGAGTCCGCCGCAAGTCAATTACATGCCCGAAACACCCAAGCTCCCGCCCCATGTCCCGCGCCAATGCCCGCACATAAGTTCCGCGCCCGCACAACACAGAAAACGTCGCAGTGTCTGCATCATCACCCGGCTCTAAGCGCAACTCATCGATAAACACCGACCGCGCTTCAAGCGCCACCGTCTCGCCATCCCGCGCCAAATCGTAAGCCCGCTCACCATCGACCTTGATCGCAGAAAACTGCGGCGGCGTTTGCAAAATTTCGCCCGTGTATGACGGCAACAACGCTAAGATCTGCTCTCGCGTCGGCCGCGCATTGCTCGATTTTGTTTCCGTGCCTTCCGTATCATCGGTCGTCGTCTCGATGCCCCACCGCACGCGAAACCGATAAACTTTGTCACCATCAACCGCGAACGGTACCGTCTTGGTGGCTTCGCCCAGCGCAATCGGCAATATCCCCGTCGCCAACGGATCAAGCGTGCCCGCATGTCCCGCCTTCTGCGCGTCAAACATCCGTCGCACAAACCCGACCGCCTGCGTCGACGTCATCCCCAACGGCTTGTCGAGAATGACCCAGCCATGCACCGGTTGCCCGCGCTTCTTGCGTCCCATCAGTCTTTTTCCAAATCCTGACGCACGCGCGGACTGTTGAGCAACGCATCGATGCGGCTCGACTCATCGAACGTCTCATCCCGCCGAAACCGCAGCTCAGGCGCAAACTTGAGATTGACCGCGTGCGAAACCTCGCCGCGAATAAACCGCTTATTGCGTTCCAGCGCCGCAATCACTTTATCCGTGCCCTTATCGCCAAGTGACATCACATAAACCGTCGCCAACTTGAGATCGGGTGACATCCGCACTTCTGGCACCGTCACCACATGCGCCGCCAGCACGTCGTCATGCACTTCGCCACGCGACATCAAGTCGGCGATTTTGTGCCGCACCAATTCCCCAACCCGCAACATCCGCTGCGACGGCCCCTTGCCATCACCCGCTTTCCTACTCATCGCGGCAGTTCCTTCCCGACAAAAATACGAACCAAATTAACGGCAGCGTCTCATGCAATCGTCGTCGAAACAGCCCTTTTGCGCCACCACGCGGTCAACACGATCACCAACCCAACTGCCAGATGCAGACTATCAAACCAAACCGCACGACATCCCTCGATGACGGCAGCACGAGTAACATAGTCGCCGCCATCAGAGCCGAACGTTAAAGCTATCCCCAGCAGCACAAATGCTATGCCCAATGCAAACGGGATTATTGGGTGCAACCAACGCAGCCACGGTACGATCATGGCCAAGGTCCAAATGACACCCCACGTCCGGATATTCCAGAATAGAGAAATCGGCCCATCGCCCGGCATCCAACCGTCGCCAGCAACCTTGTCACAAACCTCGGCCATCGCCGACGCACTCATCAAAGTCACCAGCGCCGGAACGAGAAGAGCGCCCGACCACCGACAGTGACCGAGCGCCGGAAATCTCGAAACTACAGCGACCGCTGGATGATCTCGACCTGGTAGCATTCGATTTCGTCGCCTTCGCGCAAGTCTTGGTAGTTGGCAAACGCCATACCGCACTCCTGCCCCGACGGCACTTCCTTCGCGTCGTCTTTGAAGCGCTTGAGCATCGACAGCGTGCCTTCGTGAATAACGACTCGCTCGCGCAACAGCCGCACCTTCGCGCCCCGCTCGACTTTGCCTTCCGTAACCACGCAACCGGCGATCTTGCCGACCTTAGTAATGTTGAACACCTGCTTGATCGTGGCGTAACCGAGGAAATTTTCCTTCCGCGTCGGCGTCAACATGCCCGACAGCGCCAGCTTCACTTCGTCAACCAAGTCATAAATGATGCTGTAGTAGCGGATCTCAATCCCATGCGAATCCGCCATCTGCTTCGCTTGTGTATTTGCCCGCACGTTGAAGCCGAAAATGATCGCCTTCGACGCCACGGCAAGCGCCACATCCGATTCCGTGATCTGCCCGACGCCCGAATGTACGATGCGCGCGCCCACTTCCTCATTGCCAACCTTCGCCAGCGAGCCCGCGATAGCTTCGACCGATCCTTGCACGTCAGCCTTGACGACCAACGGCATTTCCTTTTTGCCGTCTTCCTTAAGTTGCTGCATCATCTGCTCAAGCGTGCGCGGCGACCCAGCCGAGCCCAGCGTCTCGCGACGCTTGCGGATACGATAGTCAGTGATTTCGCGAGCACGAGCCTCGCTCTCAACCACCGCCATCTGATCGCCCGCTTCCGGCGCGCTATCGAAGCCTAGGATTTCCACCGGCACCGACGGCCCCGCGTCCTTCACAGGCTCGCCACGATCATCAAGCAGCGCACGCACGCGACCCCACGTGCTACCAGCCACAACAATGTCGCCGACGCGCAGCGTTCCGCGCTGAACCAGCACAGTACCCACCGGGCCACGACCACGCTCAAGCTTGGCTTCAATCACATAACCTTCTGCCGAGCGTTCGAAGTTCGCCTTGAGCTGCAAAATTTCCGACTGTAGCGCGATCGCTTCAAGCAACTTATCAATGCCCGTCCGCTTCAAAGCCGACACGGGCACTTCGAGCGTCTCGCCCGACATGCTTTCAACCACAATCTCGTGTTGCAGCAGTTCCGTGCGCACCCGGTTCGGATCGGCCTGTCCCTTATCGATCTTGTTGATCGCCACGATCATCGGCACGCCAGCCGCCTTCGCATGATTGATCGCTTCGATCGTCTGCGGCATCACGCCATCGTCAGCTGCAACCACCAGCACCACGATGTCAGTGACTTTAGCGCCGCGCGCACGCATTGCCGTGAACGCTTCGTGACCAGGCGTATCAATGAACGTGATCTTGTGACCATCCGGTGCTGTCACTTGGTACGCCCCGATATGCTGCGTAATCCCCCCCGCTTCGCCAGACACAACATTGGTCTGACGGATCGCATCCAACAATGAAGTTTTACCGTGATCGACATGGCCCATGATGGTCACGACAGGCGCACGCGGCAACAGATGATCGTCAATGTCTTTATCGCCGATGAAGCCTTCTTCAACGTCAGATTCCGACACGCGCTTCACTGTGTGACCAAACTCAGTGACGATTAATTCCGCCGTATCAGCATCGATCACGTCATTGATCTTATGCATCACGCCTTGCTTCATCAGCAGCTTGATCACGTCGACGCTGCGCTCGCTCATGCGATGCGCCAGTTCTTGAATCGTAATTGCTTCTGGCAAAATGACTTCGCGCAAAATTTTCTCCCGCGCCTGCGCGCCACCCATCGCCTTCAATCGTTCGCGTTCACGTTTACGCTTCAACGACGCTAGCGAGCGCTCGCGCTGCTGATCATCGAACGCGTTGTTAATCGTCAGTTTGACGCGCTCTTTCTTCTCTTCAGGCGTCTTAACCGGCGCCTTCACAAGGATCTTGATTCCGCCCTTTTTCTTAACGTGCACATCATCGTCTTCGACCTGGTTTTCCGGACGACCGACACGACGCGCTGGCTCGATGCGTTTAGAGCCAGGTACCCCGGAAGCGTCTGGCGTCACAGCCACACCACCACGCAGAACGGGCCGCGCTGCCGTCGCACCAGCACCAACGCCTGGACGTGCCGTTGGCTGCCCAGGACGCACATCTGCTCGTGCAGTCGACGGTGCTGGACGCGCCACATCAGTCGGAGCCTTAACCTCAGATGCAGGAGCCTTAGCGACTCCACCACCAGTAGCCACAACCTCAGTCGGTGCCGTCACGACTGGCGCAACGCTAGCCGCTACCGGCGCCACAACCTCAGGAGCTTCAACTCCACGCAATTTAGCTGCAGCGGCAGCTTCAGCCGCGCGACGCGCAGCCTCTTCGGCGCGCTCGCGAGCGTCCGCCTCTTCCCGTTCACGCGATGCCTCAAGCGCCTTCATGCGCTTGTCCATCTCGTTGTTCGACAAGCTACCGAGACGCTGTTGATCGTCACTGACACTCGATGCCGGACCGGTCGTGCCCGTGCCACCACTGCCACTGCCACCAGTTTCACCCGGCAGTTTTTCGCCAGGCTTTGCCAGCTTTCGCGTTTTCTTGACCTCGACCTGCACCGCTTTTGAGCGGCCTTGGCTAAAGCTTTGCCGCACCGTGCCTTGCTCGACGGTCCGCGTAAGCGTCAGCGTTTTGCGAGCGCCGTCAGCCCCTGCCGATTTACCACCCGCAGAAGGCTTCGCCTTGTCGCTCGTTTCACTCGTATCGCTCATTCTCGATCCGTACCTATATGTTCAGTATTCGCCACAGCTTCACCCTCAGGGCTCGTCCCTGAAGCCTTCGCCGCTTCACCCGCCGCTTCGTCAATTGACATCATGCGAAAACGCTTGAGCCGGAGTACCCGCCGCATAAAACTGCGGCTCTGCCCTCCAGCAGCCATCGCTGCATGTATCACATTTTCTCCGCCGATAGCTAAGCTCAAATCAGCTGAGGATAATTCATCCACGATTGGCGACGGCTTACCACGGTCTCGCGCAATTGCGATGAATTTTCGGGCTAGCTTTTGCGCCCCATCTGGGCGGGCTTCCTGAGCCTGCAACAACACCGCTACCCGGCCACCCGCAAGCTCAGCATCAACTTTACCAAAACCCGACGCCACAAGCCCAGCTTTATTGGCCAAACTCAACGCCTGCCGCACATCCGCGACCAGAAGCCGCTCAATTGTCGCACAAATTTCAGGATCGACCGTCACGGGCCGCTTTAGGCTGCGCTTAAACAGTCCCTTCTTAACGGCGGTCAATACGTCATCACGCCGACCATCCACCCACACCCCACGTCCAGGCAAACGATGCGCCAGATCCGGCACCAACATCCCATCAGGGCCAACCACAAAGCGGAACATCTGCTCAACCGGCAACTCAATCCGGTTGACGATGCACAGCCGCGCTACCACCCCAGCACGGCCTTTGCCGCGTCGGGGATGTGGCGCGCTGTCATCATCGCGCTTGTTCGTTGTGACGCTGGTTTCGTCCACGCTCGTTGTCGTTCCTCACCATGACCGCATCATACTTTTGCGTCTTCCGCAGCCGTTGCAGCTTCCGCCGCAGCAGCTTCCGCCTGGGCCTGCGCTTTCGCTTTCATCTCGGCCAAATCATCCGCAGTGATCCACCCTGCCAGCACGCGCGCTTGCAGGATCATCTCTTCTGCGTCCTGACGACTAATCTCAAACGCCGACAAAATACCTTTGTGCCGAACGGCTTCAGAGTCTTTATCTTTATCCTTGTGATCCTTGTGATCCTTGTGATCCTTGTGATCTTTACCGTCTTTGTCTTTAGGCTTTTCTTTTTCTTTCTTGCGCTCAGTCCAACCAACCAATTCATCGGTGGCCAAATCGGCAAAATCTTCGATTGTCTTCACGCCACCTTCACCCAGCGCCACCATCACAGCCGTGGTCACACCAGGAATTTGTGACATCTCATCGACAACCCCAAGCTCACGCCGCTTGCTGTCACGCTCGGTCTCAATGCGCTCAAGATAGTCTCGCGCACGCGATTGAAGTTCAGCCGCAAATTCTTCGCTGAAACCTTCGATACGAACCAAATCACCTTCTTCAACGTAGGCCACTTCTTCGACGGTCTCAAAGCCTTCGGTCGCCAACAATTGGCCGATATATTCGTCCACATCCAACGCTTCCATGAACAGGTTGGACCGCTCGGAGAATTCTTTCTGCCGCCGCTCGCTTTCTTCCTGCTCGGTCAAAATGTCGATGTCCCAACCCGTCAATTGCGACGCCAGTCGCACATTCTGTCCGCGTCGACCAATGGCTAGCGACAACTGCGATTCCGGCACCACCACTTCAATGCGATTGCTATCTTCGTCGAGCACCACTTTGCTCACTTCAGCAGGCGCCAAAGCGTTGACGATAAATTCAGCCGCATCAGGCTTCCATTGAATGATGTCGACTTTTTCGCCCTGCAATTCGGCCACGACCGCCTGCACGCGCTGACCACGCATCCCGACGCACGCGCCGACCGGATCAACTGAGCTATCTTTTGAAATCACAGCAATCTTTGCGCGACTACCTGGATCACGCGCCACCGATTTAATCTGCACGATACCATCATAAATTTCCGGCACTTCTTGCGCGAACAATTTAGCCATGAACTCAGGCCGCGCACGCGACAAGAATATTTGCGGCCCGCGCTGCGTGCGTTCGACCGTATAAATATACGCGCGCACACGATCGCCAAGCCGCACATTCTCACGCGGGATCATTTCATCGCGACGAATAATACCTTCGCCACGCCCTAGATCCACGATCACGTTACCGTATTCAGCGCGCTTCACCGCACCATTCACGATTTCTCCCACGCGATCCTTGTATTCACTAAACTGACGATCCCGCTCCGCTTCGCGCACTTTTTGCACGATCACCTGCTTGGCGTTCTGCGCAGCAACCCGTCCAAAATCCAGCGGCGGCAAACCCTCGACCAGCTCCTCACCAACCGCAATGTCTGCCTTTTTCCTCTGCGCGTCTTTGAGCGAGATCTGGGTCGAGTCGTTCTCAACCATCTCAACCACAGTCAGCACCCGCGCGAGTTTAGTCTCGCCTGTGCGCACATCAATCGTGCAGCGAATGTCATTTTCAGCGCCATACCGCGACTTCGCAGCTTTTTGGATCGCGTCTTCCATCGCTTGAATAACGATCTTCCGATCAATCGATTTTTCCCGCGCAACCGCGTCCGCGATCTGCAGCAGTTCAAGACGATTATAAGCAACCCCAGCACCGGCTTGCGCCATGACCTTCGTTCCTCCACATCAGCACGATCGGCATCAACGCCCACCGCAAAAACCGTTCAGTCTTCTTTCGCCTGATCTTCAAGCCCTTGGTGCGCTTTCTTGGCGCGCCTGAGTGACTCCCGGATCAATTCATCTGTCAGCACCAACCGTGCATCATCAACGAGCTCGATCGGAAATCCGACCATCTCGCGCCGCACGGGTCCATCGCCGTCTTTAATCTCAATCTCAACGCGGATCTCGTCGCCCTCGTACCCTTCGAGTGTGCCGCGAAAACGTCGCTTACCTGAGACCGCCTGCTTCAGATTGATCTTGGCTTCATACCCCGACCAATCTTCGAAATCGGTCGAACGCACGAGTGGCCGATCAATGCCCGGCGACGAAATCTCCAGCCGATACGCGCCCGACAACGGGTCCATAACGTCAAGCATAGGGGAAAGCTGTTTGGATACTTTCTCGCAATCGCCCGCCGACATCGTGCCATCCGGCCGCTCGGCCATGATCTGCAACGTCTGTCCATCGCGTCCTGAAATCTGTACCCGTACCAAGCGATAGCCAAGCTCGACCAGCGCCGGACGCACAGCCTCCGCAACCGCTCCAGCTATGCCGGGCTCGCGAATAAACCGATCGTCGTCTGTGCCTTGCTCTGAAGTCATATGTTCGTGCGCAAACCAACCAAGTTGACCGCCCAACCAAGATCCAAGACCTTGGCGACCATCAACCCGTGCCTGTGCGCTTCGGAGCCTTGCGGGGCCCCAAAACAAAAAGAGCGGATCCGGAGGATCCACTCTCAGAGTTGAGATGATCATGAGCAACCTGAGGATTACATAGACAATTGCGTTTTGGCAAGCCAAAAAAACACGCAGATGTGAAGCTGGTAAGACAATTTTTGCAATCGCATAGATCAAGATTTATTAGAGCCCCCACTCAAACGCAGTTAGCGCCCGATCCCAGCGCCCTTAACCGTGTCTGCCAGCCGCCCTAAATCCACATTCGCTCCACATAACAGAACGCCAATTTTTTCGTGTTTTTCAGGTCGATAGGCCCCGCTCAGCAACGCCGCCCAAGCCGCCGCCCCGCCCGGCTCCATCGCCACCCGCAAGCTCCGCCACAAACTCTGCTGCGCCTCTTCAATCGCTGCGTCCTCCACCAACACCACGTCGGCAACCGACCGCCGCGCGATCTCAAAAGCCAGCGCACCTGCACGCTTCGCCCCAAGACTATCCGCCGCCACTGATTTGACTGACACATCAACCGGCCGCCCAGCTTCAAGCGCCGCGTGCAACGCCCGTGAGCCCACAGGCTCCACTCCAACCACTTTCACACCACGTCCGCCCCACCAGGTAGCAAGCCCGCCGATCAACCCACCTCCGCCAACCGCGACCAACACCGTATCAAGCGCAAACGGCATTTGCCCGTCCCACTCCCATGCCAACGTGCCCTGGCCCGCCACAGTCTCAACTGTGTCGTAAGCATGCACCGAGAGCGCCCCACTCTCCGTCAAGAACGCTTCACACGCCATCAGCGCATCATTGTAGGTCGCCCCACCGATCCTGAGCTCAGCCCCCGCATCACGGATCGCAGCCACCTTTGCTGCCGCGGAAATCTCCGGCACAAAAATAGTTGCCCGCACACCAACCGCGCGCGCCGCGACCGCCACCGCAACGCCGTGATTACCACCCGAGGCGGCCGCTACACCTGCCGCCGGAATGCAGCCGCTCAACAATGAATTGAACGCGCCTCGCGCCTTAAACGACCCCGCCACTTGCAGATATTCGAGCTTGAATTGTAGCGCCTGCTTAATCCCATCCAAGCCATGCAGCATAGATAAAACCGGCGTTTCCCGCACTCGCCCACCAATGCGACGAACAGCAGCCTCAATATCGACTCGCCCAACACCAGCCATCAAACAAACCTCGCACCGCGTCAAACCCGCTCAAACAGCAGATAACATGACCGTCGCCCTTCGCGCACCGCCTTGTCTTCATACCGCGTTTGCGGCCAATCGCTCGGCCGAATACGCCAATCATCCGGCCCCTCTGCCGTCCAGCGAAACCGCGGCTCCCCCTGAAACGCCATCAGCATTGTCCGCGCATAATCTGCAATATCGGTCCCAACACGCAATTCCCCGCCAGGCTTCATCACCCGCGCCAACCCATCAAGCAACGCACCATTCACAAGCCGTCGCTTCAAATGCTTCCGCTTCGGCCAAGGGTCTGGATACAAAACAAACGCCCGCGCAATTGAGGCGTCCGGCAGCCAGCGTAACACATCACGTGCATCATCCGCATGTAGCCGCACCGTCTTCAAGCCATCCCGATCAATCTGCGTAAGCACCTTCACCACGCCATCAAGAAACGGCTCACACCCGATCAGCCCAACATCGGCATTCGCCCGCGCCTGCCACACCAGATGCTCACCACCACCAAACCCAATCTCCAACCACACCTCACGCACCGGAGCGTCAAACAACTGCGTCGCATCAGCAGGCGCAGGCTTTTTGAGATCCAGCGCCAGCCTCGGCAAAAGATCACGCAACAACCCATCTTGAAGTGCACTCAGCTTCCGACCACGCCGCCGCCCAAATGACCTCAGCTCCGACCGCAAATCCTCGGCATCGTTCTCCTCATCGGAACGTGAGCCACCTTCGGCATCATCTCTTTCAATCACGACGTTAAAAACCCCATCGCACCACAAGACGTCATATCGCAAAAGAAAACGGCCGCCCGCAAGGGACGACCGTTCCAATCATTAAGCCACAATCGCTTCAAATCAACCAACGGCCTTTTTGATCGCATCGGCCAGGTCGTTTTTCTCCCAAGAGAACCCACCGTCCTTCAGGTCTGGTTGACGACCAAAGTGGCCGTAAGCCGAGGTCCGCGCATAAATAGGCTTGTTGAGATCGAGATGCTTGCGAATACCGCGTGGCGTTAAATCCATGCACTCAGCCAACGCCTTCTCAATCTTTGCTTCATCGACTTTGCCCGTCCCGTGCGTGTCGACATAAATCGACAACGGACGCGCCACACCGATGGCATACGAGAGCTGGATCGTGCAGCGATCAGCAATACCCGACGCCACCACATTCTTAGCCAAATACCGCGCCGCATACGCAGCCGAGCGATCTACCTTCGTTGGATCTTTGCCCGAGAACGCGCCGCCGCCATGTGGAGCTGCGCCACCATATGTGTCGACAATGATCTTACGACCGGTCAAGCCGCAGTCGCCGTCTGGACCACCGATGAAGAACTTACCCGTCGGATTGATATGCCAAGCGGTATCTTTCGTGATCCAACCATCCGGGATCGCTTCTCGCACGAAGGGTTCAACAATCTCGCGCACCTGCTTCGAGGTAAGATCCTCAACGATGTGCTGATGTGACACGACAATCGCGGTCACACCAACAGGCATACCGTTTTCATAACGCACTGTGACTTGGCTCTTTGAATCTGGACCAAGCTTCGCAGCATCGCCCTTCTTCGCTTTGCGCGCCTGCGCCAGATCATAAAGAATGTTGTGCGCGTAATAGATCGGCGCTGGCATTAACTCCGGCGTCTCGCGGCAGGCGTAACCGAACATAATACCCTGATCACCCGCTCCTTCTTCCGCATTCGTCGGCTGCTTAGCATCAACGCCCGCCGCAATATCCGCCGACTGGCCATGCAACAGCACTTCGATGTTCGTATTCGCCCAGTGAAAGCCGTCCTGCTCGTAGCCAATATCCTTGATCGCTTTACGAGCAAGATCTTGGATCATAGCCACGGTAACGCTCTTCGGCGTGTTGCTGTACTCGCCAGCAATGATCACACGATTGGTGGTGCACAGCGTTTCGCACGCAGCACGGACGGCCCATGGATCGAGCTTCGCAATAGCACTTTCCCGATAAAATGCGTCCACGACTTCATCAGATATGCGGTCGCTCACCTTATCGGGATGGCCTTCAGAAACAGATTCACTGGTAAACAGGTATGACTTGCGCGACACGACAATCCCTCATGCATTGGGGTTGGTTAAAATCGCGCCTGTGTTGCAGTCTTTAACGAAGGGGTCAAGTGGCCGTTGAGACGCCCCCCATATCAAGTCACTGGCTAAGTGACTGGCCAAGGGACTGAAACGGTCGTCGCAAACAAAAAATGCGACCATGATTTGGTCGCACTTCTGTGCTGTCACAATTTATCGATGGATGTTCACCGATCAGATCAGGTGGTCAATCGTGCGCCACAAGAAACAGTGTCCATCTGCCTAAAGATCAACCGAGTTTAGCGTCCCGATCTTCCCCAGCCATCGCGCGCACCAGATCAACCACCGCCCGACGCGTCTTCGGATCTTGTATACGAACAAATGCTCGGTTGAGTTCGAGCCCGTCCCGCGTGTTCAAGAATTCAAGAATCTGCGTTTCGCCAGGACGCTCAGCGAACGCTCCACTCTGCGTGTGACCTTGCTCGATGCTGATCGGTGCTTCTTCATAGAAGAACTGGATCGGCACTTGCAGCACTTGGCTGAGGTCATAAAGGCGACTAGCGCCGACGCGATTTACGCCCTTCTCGTATTTCTGCACCTGCTGGAATGTGAGGCCCAGGGCTTCACCCAACTTCTCCTGGCTCATACCAAGCAGCATGCGGCGGAAGCGCACCCGCCCCCCGACATGAATGTCGATTGGGTTGGGACGACGCGATCCTTTTTCTTCGACTTCTTCGTCGTGAATTTCATCGGCCCGTGCCATGAGTGCGTATGCCTTGTGTTTGCGTGTTAACTGACATCACCACCGCAGGGTGCGTCAGGCTCTACCTCTACCTACGTCTCGTTGTCGCAAAGGTCAATTCCAGCAGAGCGTCTTTGTACGAATTCGCGCTCCAATTGTAACAAGTCACTAAAGAAACACTTAACGTCCGTTACGCTTTAAGCCCCTGTTTACTGCGCCTAAGCACCAAACCAAGAACGATCACTGCGGTTATTGATAACAAAGTCTTATCGCCCAAAGCCTTGTAGAGTGTCACCGGCGCCACGTTCGGCAGCAGAACATCAAGCGCCCCCATCTGATTGAGCGGCAATACTGCAATCACGCGCCCCAGCGGATCAATCATTGCGGAAATACCGTTGTTCGCTGCGCGCACAAGCGGGACAGCCTCCTCCACTGCGCGCACCCGCGCCTGATGCAAATGCTGCCGTGGCCCCGTCGTATCGCCAAACCAGCCATCGTTGGTAACATTCAACAATGCACGCGGCCGTTCAGAATTATGATGAACAGCGCCCGGAAAAATAACTTCGTAGCAGATCAACGGTATTAAGCGCCCGATGCCAGACAACTCCAAATGAGGACGCGGCCACGGCCCCGATGCAAACCCTCCGCGCAAACGTGAAAGTTGTTCAAGCCCGATCGCTTCAAGCGCCGTTTGCAACGGCAAATACTCGCCAAACGGCACCAAATGGATCTTGTCATAGACCGCCGTCACCTTGGCTGACGCGCCTCGCTCAAACACCATCAGCGAGTTGAACACCCGACGTTGCCCATCGTCAGACCGCTCTTGTCGCATCGCACCCGAAGCTAAAAACGTGCCGCCTGGCAGCATCGCGCCGATTTCAGCCAAAGCGATCGGTTGTTCCAGAGGAAAAAACGGCATCGCCGCTTCCGGCCAGATAATCAGTTGAACGCCCTCGGCAGCATCATCCCGCCCATCCGGCCCCGTCCTCGAGAGCATCAGATGCTGATCAAAGATGCGCCGTTGGTGCTCACCACGCCATTTATCGCGCTGTTTCACACTTGGCTGCACGATCCTAACTTTGATCGGCGTTTCAGTTTGCAGCAACGCCTCGGGTAAACGCGCAAGCTTAGCCGCCCCATACGCCCACATCGCCACCAATGGCAGAACAGCAATAGCCAATGCAGTCCATAACGACCACGAAGGTCCTGTCCGCGCATCGCCACCGCGGCCGCCATCACGC
>JABFRJ010000519.1 GCA_013141255.1 Hyphomicrobiaceae bacterium | reverse complement strand
CACGTGGGCTGGGACCGTCACGGCGCCCGGCTGGCTTACCTCAGCGGCGGTTTGTTCGATGACTTCTCGCTCAAGGTCGGTCGCCTTCAAATGCAACGCGCCGTTGTTGGCTTTGAGCAGCACGTTGGACAGAATCGGAATAGTCGTGCGTCGCTCAACCACGCTGGTCACATGACCCAGCGCCCGCAGCAATTCTTCCCGTTCGATCACCAGTTTCATTGATCGCGTGCCTCGACATCTTAGATTGGACCACCACCGGTTGCAGTGGCCGTATTTGGTAGTTTGGCAATTCGTTCTGTGCAGTCGTTATCTCAGACACGCCCGCTAGATCCAACCGCCTGAGCGCTCGGTCGCGAACTCGCCGTTTCAAAAACAACAGCTTAGCTAGTTGTGATTCGCCAACTTCAGGCAAATTGGCTTGCCCGAGTTGATATTGCAAGTCCTAGGGTGCGACTGGGGTCGATTGCGCACATTTCTCACTCTTAAATGGGCCGATTTGTCCTTGTGGCGATGACGAAAACGCCCGGAGCGCAAGCCGCCGGGCGTTCAGTGTCTGATTTGAACAGGCGTGGCGATCAGAACTTGAGCTGTTTCTTCAGATCTTCAAGTTCGTCGCGCAATTTTGTATTGCCTTCCAATTCCTTGTCCACCTTGCGGATGGCGTGAAGAACTGTTGTATGGTCACGGTCGCCGAAGCGGCGGCCGATTTCTGGCAGCGAACGCGACGTCAACTGTTTGGCCAAGTACATGCCGATCTGGCGAGGCCAGACGACCGAACGATGGCGGCGTTGCGAGAGAATGTCGGCGCGCGAGACGGCATAGTGCCGCGAAACGATACGCAGAATATCTTCAATTTTGATGCGGCGCGGCTCGATGCCCTGGATGAGGTCACGGGTGATGGCCTCGGCGCTTTCCATGCTTACCGGTGTGCGCATCAACTGCCACGTGGCGAAGAGCCGATTAACTGCACCCTCCAATTCACGGCCATTCTCGGTCAGGCGCTCGGCGAGGAAGCCAAGAATATCGCGATTGATTTCGAACAGCGGATCGGAGGCACGTTTTTCCTGCACGCGACGCTCTAGAATTTTGTGGCGCAGGTCTGAATCGAGCTGAGCCAACTCGGTCACGAGACCGCGCTGCAAACGTGACCGCATGCGGTCGTTGAGACGCTCGATCTGAGCGGGGGGGCGCGATGACGCGACCACGACCTGACGGCCACCATCAAGCAGTGCGTTGATAATGTGCTCGAATTCCTGCTCGGTCTTTTCGCCTTGCATGAATTCTAGATCGTCGATCAAGAGCAGGTCTATGGTGCGGAACTTGTCTTTGAAGGCGCTCGCGTCCTGCGTTTTGATAGCTTCAACAAACTGGAAGCGGAAACGTTCGGCCGTGAGGTAAAGCACATTGGCATTGGGGAAGCGGCGTTTCACTTCCCAGGCGATGGCATGCAACAAGTGGCTCTTGCCGAGACCGACGGCCGCATGAATGAAGAGTGGATTGAAGCCACGCTCGGCTGCGAGCACGGTTTCTGCCGCTTGGACGGCGGCAGCGTGAGCCAAGCGATTGGAGGCGCCGACAATGAAGGTTTCGAAGGTGCATTTGGCGTCGAGCGGGGAGCCGTCGAAGCCGTTGACGGAACTACGAACACCCATCGGCAGTGGCTGACGGATACCGGCGTTTGTGCCGTGGCTTGCTGGCAGACGCTGATCTGACGATGTGCCGCTGTTGGCTGCGGCGGCAATGGCGGCTGCGCTCGATGCTTGGCTCCGCACGGGTGCTGGCTGGCGAACAACGACGTCGACCCTATCAATGCCCGGGAATTCCTTACGGCAACAGCCCAAGAGTTCGTCGGAATAATGCCCCGCAATCCAGTTGCGCAGGAACTTGACGGGCACTGAGACTTGCACCGCTTGATCATCAGCGCGGTCAATCTCCATCGAATGGAACCAGCTCGAGTAAATGTCGTCGCCTAACTGCGCTTTCAACATAATGCGAATGCGGGCGAGGCGTTCCGTGAAATCGGGCTCGATGGCCACCAATGCAGTGTTCTGTTCATTCATGATCGTTATTTCCCCGAAACTCTTGCCACATTTTTTAATCCCGCCCAGCGACAGACAAAGTTCCACCTACCGTCCGAGGCCCTCTTGGACGGCTGGGTCTTTATCGATGGCTTAAAGCGGGTTCGAGATTAGCCTTGAACCCAAGGGAGACCTGACGCTTTCCAGCCTGACAGGAGTCCCCGGTGACGCGACGGATCGAGAGGTCCCTCAAATCCGCTGCTGACGTTGCGACACCGAGTATAACCCGCTGCCGTCATCGCTTGTGCGGCCATCAAACTACGGCCGCCTGATCTGCATATGAATAGTAGTTCCGACTCTTTGGATGCGCCGGCGACTTCAAGTGATTCAATAAGGCGCGCTGCAAAATTCTGATCAACTCGGTTGTCGGGAAATGTTTGCCATTCCACGAGCACCGGACGTTTGTTGACTGTTCCCAAATCGGGAACACCCACAAATGCCCATTCGGCTTTAGTCCGAACGTCGATCAACTGAGCATTTGGATCGCGTTGTAAGCGAGCCCACGTCTCAGTGACCGATACCTCATCGATCGTATGTCCACCCGCACCTGACACTCAAAAAAACTCCGTACTCTTGATTTTGCCACATCGAACAAGAACTGTCCCATGCCCGCATGAACATGAAACAGCGCAGAAACCATCAATGTGAGCCGACAGCACAAAGCGCCGAGCTCCTAGGCAAAACCTGTTTTTTGTTTGGAACTTCGCCCAACGACAAACAGCCGCAACACGGACTACAAAAAGCTCCGGCAACAACCCGATAACGCATACTGGGGGATGGGTCGTTGTTAAGGATGTTTAAACACACGAGGAGGGCGGTGTCCATGCCTGCGTCGGTCGCAGACGCAAGGGGATGACTGTCAATAATTCGAACAAGACAGTGCACAAAACCGAGGGGAATAGCACTTCGCTGGGGACAAACCCCTGAAAACACAGTGCGGCGCACCAGAGATTTACGGACGCCGAGACTTGTGTTTGAGCGACAATGAGTCTCGTTCAAATGACAGATTCTGCTTGCGGCGTCTTTGAGAAATTATTCCCAAAAAAATACCGAGCAGGTCGATTGGACCAACTCGGCACTGTTTTTCTTAGGTTTCTTTTCCATGTCAGGCGGTTGACGGAGTGAGTCCGCGGGACTGGAGACGGGATGAGTGCAGCAAGATTGCAACAGGGAGGCGTAACGGCGGCTGTGCGAAAAGAATCTGATTCAGACGACCAATTTCAGCGCTACAGCGACCTCAGGCCTTCATTGCTGTCACACGTGCGGTCAGACGTGACACTTTGCGCGAGGCCGTCTTCTTATGCATCACGCCCTGCTGGGCTGTGCGCACGAGAACTGGCTCAGCTGCTTTGAGCGCTTTCACAGCTACATCTTTCTTACCGCCAGCAATCGCTTCCTCGACGCCGCGCACGGCAGATTTCACGCGCGAGCGACGCGACTTGTTGACTTCAGTACGCGCAATCATCTGGCGCGCGGCCTTTTTGGCGGATTTGGTGTTGGCCATAGTTTGATCCTTGATCTCGGAAGCGAGCTGGTTTGAGTTCAGGCGTTGCCCAGCGCGGGCTTACGCAGTTTGGTTCGACTGGCGGCTGAATTTCGACCTAGCGCGCGTCCTGACGTTGCAGATCCACTGGGGATTTGTACGTTTGGCCACGCTGGCGGAAACAGTTATGGCCGCCCGAGGAACCTCAGGCGGCGCAAAATCTGGCTTGTCTATACGTCCTGAGCCAGCGCCGGTCAACGCAAGCAATCAAAATTGCGATGTTTTTTGCGCCTTCAGAGGCCGTTTTTACTACCTTTTTGGTCGCACTCCGGGGGGCGGCTCGAGTTCCAGGCTCAACTATTGGAGAATTTTGGTTTCCGCTTCTCGACAAAGGCCATCATGCCTTCTTTTTGATCGGCGGTTGCGAACATGGCGTGGAACACGCGGCGCTCAAAGCGAATGCCCTCGGTCAAGGTTGTTTCATAGGACCGGTTGACACTTTCCTTGGTCATCATGGTGATCGGGAGCGACATGCCAGCGATGGACTCGGCAGTTTTGATGGCATCAGCAATCAGATCTGCGGCGGGCACAACGCGACTGACGAGACCTGCGCGTTCGGCTTCAGCGGCGTCCATCATGCGGCCGGTGAGGCACATTTCCATGGCTTTGGCTTTGCCCACGAAGCGGGTCAGACGCTGCGTGCCGCCGGCGCCAGGCATGACGCCCAGTTTGATTTCGGGTTGACCGAATTTAGCGGTGTCAGCTGCGAGAATGAAATCGCACATCATGGCGAGTTCGCAGCCGCCGCCCAGAGCGAACCCTGCCACCGCAGCAATGGTTGGTTTGCGGCAGCGCGCCACGCGATCCCATGACGCGATAAAGTCGTCTTTATAGGCCTGCATGTAAGTCTTAGTTTGCATTTGCTTGATATCGGCGCCGGCAGCGAAAGCCTTGTCCGATCCCGTGAGGACGATGCAGCCGATGTTGTCGTCGGCTTCCCATTGATCGAGGACGCCCGAGACTTCCCCGATCAACTCGGCATTCAATGCGTTCAACGCTTGCGGACGATTGAGCGTGATCAGGCCAACCTTGCCATGCGTTTCAACTAAGATGTTCTGGTAGGCCATGGACCGCATTCCTTGCTTTTGTTGTCGGTACTAACGAGATCCCACCCGCGCCGTTGGGTCGTCAAAGAGGTGATCGCGGGGCATCCACTTCAACAATGGGTAGCGGAGGGGGGCGAACCTCGCAATGGTATCAAGACTTGCCGGATCGAGACCTGCAGCTTCAGATCCGCGGTCTGCTCAAACAAGATGGTCAGCCTCTGGTGGTTTTCTGATTTGGCCGCTAGACTTTAGCCTTCACGCTTACGTCAATCGATTGACCGGGGTCCCACATGAATGCTGCCGAACTCAAAAAACGTCTGCGTTTGCCACTCATTGGCGCGCCGCAGTTCATCGTCTCGGGGCCGGAATTGGTCATCGCGCAATGCAAAGCAGGGATCGTTGGATCATTTCCGGCGCTGAACGCTCGACCTCAGTCTCAGCTTGATGAGTGGATTCATCGCATCCAGGAAGAATTGGCCGCGCATGATCGCGCCCATCCTGACCGGCCCTCGGCGCCGTTTGCCGTCAACCAAATTGTCCACAAATCCAATGACCGCCTTGAACAAGACGTCGAAGTTTGTGTGAAGCGGAAAGTACCACTGGCCATCACGTCGCTTGGTGCGCGTGAGGATGTTTACAAGGCCCTCAACAGCGTTGGTACGCTTATCCTGCATGACGTCATCAATGTCACGTTTGCCCGCAAGGCGATTGAGAAGGGGGCGGGGGGATTGGTTGCGGTTTGCACGGGCGCTGGCGGGCACGCCGGCGTAATGTCACCGCTCGCGTTAATGCAGGAAATTCGGGCGTTTTATGATGGTCCTGTGGCACTATCCGGCGCCATCGCGCACGGTCGCTCGATCCTTGCGGCGGAGGCACTTGGCGCGGACTTTGGTTATGCGGGTTCGATGTTTATTGCGGCGACGGAAGCGAACGCGGTAGAAGCCTATAAACAAGACATCGTCGACAACTCTGCTGATGGTATTATCTATACGAACCTATTTACCGGCGTGCATGGCAACTATCTGAAGTCGTCGATCAAGCGCGCGGGTCTTGATCCCGATCATTTGCCAGAAAGCGATCCATCGAAGATGGATTTCGGCTCCAATCGTCCCGCGAAAGCATGGAAAGACATCTGGGGCTCGGGCCAAGGCATCGGGGCAATTAAGTCGGTAATGCCTGTCGCGGATATTGTGGCGCGGCTTGAGGGTGAGTACCGTTCGGCCAAGGCTGCTCTTTGTAAGTCATGAGTGGTGCTCTGGGCGGGTATTGAACTGCCGTAAATCAAAACCGCGCGAGCAATTTGCCCGCGCGGTTTGCAGACTGATGCTGTCGAACCTTAGCCGCGCAAGCGCTTGATGTCGGTCGGCGTCAGGCCGTAGTCGAGAAGCTCTGCATCGGTGCGAAAGGCAAAGTGCGCGGCGATCATGCGGCGGGCACGTGCTTCACCGTTGGCTTGCATGGCTTTGGCAAATCGTGTCCAGAGGCTCGGGCCACGGCGTCGGCGGGTGGCCGAACCAGATGGCTCAAAGACTGGTGTGTTGAAGTCTGCTGCTGTGGTGCTCATGGTATTTCCCTTTGTTTTTTCGGGATTTTATGGAGGCTTGGTGACAGACCATAGGTTTATTGGCCCTACAGACATCCCTCACCTTCCATGGGTATACTTCGGGTGTTCGGTGACAAAATCGAGGCGTCATGCTGCGTTGCAGCAAACCCAAAAATGCATAGCTCCCCTAAATGCACGGGATTGGCTGCCTGCAGCCGCGACCTACGATAAAGTGATCGCAAAGCTACCTGTTCATTCTCTCTGAACGTCGGAAAATTACATGTTCCAAGACTTCGATGTTGCCTCCGATCCTGCGCTCGGCCCACCCAGGGTGAAGGCGCTCAGGCAGCTCATGGGGCAGTTGGGGGTGCACGCTGTTTTGGTTCCCCGGGCTGACGAGCATCAGGGCGAGTATGTGCCGGCGAACGCTGAGCGGTTGGCATGGCTCACAGGGTTCACAGGATCGGCCGGGTTTGCAATTATCGGGCTCAAGACTGCTGCACTGATCACGGACGGACGCTACACATTGCAAGCACGGGTCCAGGTCGATAGCTCGACCTTTGAAATCTTGGACAGCACGACGCCTGAGTGGATTGCGTGGGTTGGACGACAAATGTCGTCGGGCCAAATCGTCGGTTTTGATCCGAAACTGCACGCAGCGCAAAGCATTGCCGCGTTGACTGCCGATTTTGCGAAGCATGGCCTTAAGCTCAAAGCTTTGACCAAGAACCCTATCGATACGATTTGGGGGGCTCTGCGTCCAAAGCCAGCGGCTGGCGCTGTAATCGTGCAACCAGAAGCGTTGGCGGGTCTTTCAGCGGCTGACAAAATCGCGCGTGTGCAGCAGTCATTGAAGATTGATCGGCACGATGCCGTGGTGTTGACACTACCAGATAGCATTGCGTGGTTGCTGAATATTCGCGGTTCGGACGTGGCGCATAATCCGGTCGCTTTGGCGTATGCGATTGTACCGTTGCGAGGCAAAGTTGAACTCTTCATTGCGCCCGAAAAAATCAACGCCGAAGTGAAAAAACATCTTGGCACTGTGGCGAAGATCGCGGCACCCGATACGTTGAGTGCGCGGTTGACTGAACTTAAGGCAAACGACGGTGCCCGCGTGCGAGTGGATCCTGCGACCGCGTCGCATTGGGTCGTGAGCAAACTTGGCAAGGCCGCTCAGCATGGCGTCGATCCCTGCATTTTGCCAAAAGCGCGCAAAACAAGTGCTGAGCTTGATGCCACTCGGGCGGCGCATATTCGCGACGGCGTGGCGGTTGTCCGGTTTTTATCATGGCTTGATGCGAACGCTGTTGATGGCCACATCGACGAAATCACGGCGGCGCAAAAACTCGAGCAATGCCGCAGCGCGACCAATGCGCTCAAGGATATTTCGTTTGACACTATCTCTGGCTCCGGGCCGAATGGTGCCATTGTGCACTACCGCGTCAATCGGGAAACGAACCGCACGCTCAAGTCGGGCGAATTGTTCTTGATTGACAGTGGCGGGCAGTATCAAGACGGTACCACAGACATCACGCGGACTGTTGCGATTGGTACTCCGTCGCGGGAGATGGCTGATCGGTTTACGCTGGTCCTCAAGGGGCACATTGCGCTGGCGATGGCGCGTTTTCCTGTCGGGACACGAGGGGTGCAACTCGATACGTTGGCGCGGATGGCTCTTTGGCAAGCAGGCTTGGATTTTGACCACGGCACTGGGCACGGCGTCGGTAGCTACTTGTCCGTTCACGAAGGGCCGCAATCTATCTCAAAGCGCGGGATGGCGGCGCTTGAGACTGGTATGATCGTCTCGAATGAGCCTGGGTTTTACAAAGAAGGCGCTTACGGTATTCGCATTGAAAATCTTTTGGTGGTAACTCCGCCGCAGAAGGTCAATGGTGGCGACCGCGAGATGTTGGGCTTTGAGACCATCACGCTGGCCCCGATTGATCAGCGCTTGATTGCTGTTGGCTTGCTGGATGTGAGCGAGCGCGGTTGGCTCGATCAGTATCACGCGCGGGTTTACAAGACACTAGCGCCGTCAATGACGGGTGCAGACAAGCAGTGGCTCCACGCCGCCACGCGCCCATTGGTTGATTGAGGCACATGCACTGATGCTCAAGGGTATCGATCCGCTGCTATCGCCCGATCTGCTGTCCCATCTCAGGGCGATGGGGCATGGCGACACGATCGGCGTTGTTGACGCCAATTTTCCGGCAGCTGCTACCGCGCGACGCCTGGTTCGACTTGACGGTCATGACGCGGTGCGCGTGCTCGATGCTGTGCTGTCGGTGTTACCACTCGATGATTTTGGCGACGCTTGTGCCACGCGCATGGAGGTCGTGGGCGATCCACATGCGCATCTTGCTGTCTTCGATGATTTTCTTGCTGTGCTTGATCGACATGTGGATGGCCACGTCACGTCGCTTGGCGCCTTAGAGCGTCATGCGTTTTACGAGGCTGCGCGGGCGGCTTATGTCATCGTCGCGACAGGCGAAACGCGGCTTTACGGGAACATACTCCTGCGCAAGGGTGTCATTCGGGCATAGTTCGCGGGCATAGTTTGAGGGTTTGATGTTTGTCGATAGTCATCATCACTTCTGGTCGACCGGGCGCGACGACTATGGCTGGCTGACGCCAGCCAATACAGATCTTTGGCACGATGCATTGCCACCGGATTTACATCCTGTTTTACAGCGCCATGGCGTCACCGATACGATTGTTGTACAGGCCGCGCCGAGCGTTACTGAGACTGACTATTTACTTGGGATCGCCGACGCGACGCCGTGGGTTCGTGGTGTTGTTGGCTGGGTTGATTTTTCTGATCCAACTCATCTCGCACACATCACGCGATGGTCAAAGCATCCGAAATTTTGTGGCGTGCGGCCTATGCTACAGGACATTGCCGATCCGGACTGGATACTTGCACCAGCTTTAGCGCCCACCTTTCAATCCCTGATCGCGCTTGACTTGGTATTTGAGTTTTTAGGCACACCGCGCCACCTCGATACTGCGCTCACTTTATTTCGCCGTTACCCTCAACTGCGCTCGGTTATCGATCATGGCATGAAGCCGGATATTGCGCGCAACGCGTTTGACCCGTGGGGCACTCAGATGGGCGAACTCGCCACGCTTCCTCATGTGCACTGCAAATTGTCTGGGCTTGTGACCGAAGCGCGAACCGGATGGACACTGTTGGATTTAAAGCCTTACGTCGATCATATCGTCTCTGCATTCGGGGCTGAGCGCGTCATGTGGGGCTCTGATTGGCCGGTTGTGAACTGTAATGGCGGCTATGACGCATGGCGGGCCGTCACTCTCGCGTTGGTCGGCGCGCACTCAGGCGCGCAGTATATTCTTGGCAACACTGCCCGAAGGTTTTACCGGTTTTGATGGGCATGGTTGCAATCGAGGTACTTGCTCGTTCGTTAGGCTACTGGCAACTTTTGTTCGTTTTGTTGGGTCATCTGCACCATTTAGGAAATTCTTGTATGTCACACGATCGCTTCGGTTTGAGTGTCGCCATCTCGACACCGTTTGATGCGCGAGCACGCATCGATTTGGTCAAGCTGATTGCGCACGCTCGACGTTGCCTCAAGGAGGGGGCCGATAGCATCACGCTATTTGGCACGACTGGGGAAGGATTTGCCTTCAGCATAGCGGAGCGCGCTGACACAATCACTGCCTTCAAAGACGCTGGCTTTGATATGCGGCGACAGGTCGGCATTGCCATCATGGCAACATCCATCGGGGACGCTGTAACGCAATTTGAGCAAGGACTCGCTGCTGATTGTCGGCACTTTTTGTTGACACCGCCGTTCTACACCAAGGGTCCGACCGATGATGGGATTTTTGATTGGCATGCGGCACTGTTTGCGGCGCTCAGAGGCAAGGCGCGGGATGTCATTGTCTATAATCTGCCGAGCCAGACTGCGATTGCGCTATCACTCGATCTTATCGACCGACTGAAGTCGACTTTTCCAGCTGTCATCCGAGGCGTCAAAGATTCGTCCTCCAATTTGGCGTTCTCGCAGTCGTTAGTGTCGCGGCATGGCGATCTCGCGATCCTCATTGGCGATGAGCGGCACTTGGCGGATATTGTTCGGCGTGGTGGGCAGGGTGCCATCTGTGGCGTGGCAAATATTGCTGCGGCGCGGCTGCGGCGTTTGGTCGATACGGGACAGGACGATCCAGCGATCACAAGTATTGTAGATGCTGTGTGTCGTTATCCCGTGCTCCCCGCCATCAAGGCAATTATCGCTCAAGACAGTAGCGATCCAGCATGGTCGGGTATGCGCGCACCATTGCTGCCACTGTCTACTGCTGATGCGGCGGCGCTCTATCAACGTGTTCGGCTACATCTCGCGGTATGAGAGCGTTCCATTAGCACTCAGACGTTCCACAGCCGCGCAGCAAAGCCTGGATATGTTTCGGCGACTTCGCTTGCGATTGTGGTGCGCAGTACGGTCAAATCCTCGCGACTGAAGAGTTCCGTTTGTGGCACATCGGCAGATTCGTCATAGTCGAATCCGGTGGCTGCACGCACGTCGGCTTTGCTTACACCTGGGTGCAAGCTCTTGAGCGTGAAACGGGCGCGTTTTTTATCGAAGGTGAAGACACAAAGGCTTGTGACCAAAGCGTACGGACCTCCGGGACGATAGACATCCGGCGAACTGGTGCCGGGCGCGGAAATGAAATCCACTGTCTTCACAAGTGTTCGGGGTGTGTGTTCCTCGCGAAATAGGATCACGCGCGGGATGACAAAATAGAGATACGAGGACCCGAATGAGCCGGGAAAGCGTTGATCGGCGCGAGGATAATTGGCGATATCGCCGACGCCGACGAGATTGACGTTGGCGCCACCATCGATCTGTCCGCCCGAGAGAAAAAACGCGTCGATGCGGCCTTGGCCGGCGCAATCGAAAAGCTCGCGTCCGCCGTCGGTGAAGGGATTGTGCTTTTGTGACCCCAATATCGATACGCGTAGGCGCCCACCGGAACGATGACGCGCCAGAAGCGCTGCAGAGCCTGGAATGGGTGATTGTGCGCCCACTGCCACGTGCGACAGGTCTTGCAGCATTGGTGCGATGGCCGCGATCATGATTTCAGCTGGCCGCACTTGCATATCGGTCATTGAGCTTGTTGGTCCAATCATGCGGGTTCGAGCGCAATTGCGAGCATGTGGCGTTGCCACTTCGTAAAGCCTTCGTCAGTCTTGGCGGCATCGGCATAAGCCTTCAGTGCCTTGCGGTCAGGCGCGTAATGACCGGCGAGGCCAACGGGTGCTGCGCCGTTTGGCGCCAATGCGATGGCGTGGATGTATAGCGCGGGGATGGTGCCTGCTGCGAGTGCTGGATCATGCAGTAAGTTGTCGTCGACGATCTCATCGACGGTGACGAAGGCCTGCTTGGACGCGTGGGCCATCAGCATCAATTCGCGGCGGACACCGATCCAGACGTTGCCGGCGCGGTCGGCTTTGGCTGCATGAAAGAGTGCAATGTCAGGCCGGATGGCGGGCAAAACCACAATGGGATCGTGTTGGCCGTCTTCGGCGATAGGGTTGTTTATGACCTTCCAATCTGGGCGGACGCGTAACAAGTCTGAGCCGATGATCCCACGCAACGGCATGAACGGAATGCCCTTTTCGGACGCCTGCAGTCCTGCCTGCAGGGCTGGGCACGTGGCATCCAGGATCTCAATAGTCCCTGCTTTCAAGGCTGCAGTGAATCGTGGTGCTAAACCAAACTCGCCCAAGGTTACGGCGGCGGCTTCGACACGTGCGACACAACCGGCGCCGATCAATTGGTCAACCTGAAATCCCGCTTGCGGTACGGCAACCACGTGCAAATCACGCACGGGGCGGCGCATCAAATGCGCGACGACGGTCATAGCACAACCGGAGTAATCGGGCGGCACTGCTATTTTGGCACCATTCGGAATACGTGCGGCCAATTGCGCGGTCGTCGTCATGATGGAGGATTGCGCTGTCATTTGTTGGCCTCGATGTAAGGGAGGCGCTTTGAGGCGTCTCATGGCAGTACCTTAGCGCCGTATTCGACACATCACAGGCACTTTGTTGCGACCCTGCCCGTCGTGTTCGTCATGGTTACGGGGAGTTACGCGGCTCTGAATAGTCTTACGGCTTCATCGCACTCAAAGAGATACAACAAAGCGCGCAGTGCTTGACCGCGCTCAGTACTCAACTCGGGGTCTCGCGCCAGAATTAACGCCGCATCGTCGCGGGCGGCAGCCAACAACTCCGTGACGTTTGGAACGTTGGCTACGCGAAACTCCGGCAAACCTGATTGTCGTGCGCCCATGACCTCGCCACCACCGCGCAATTCCAAGTCTTTCTCCGCGATCTTGAATCCGTCCTCGGTTTCGCACATCATCTTTAGGCGTTGGCTGGCGGTCTCGCCTAGCGGCGCTTTGTGCAACAGCATGCAATAGGATTGTCGGTCGCTGCGGCCCACGCGACCACGCAGCTGATGCAGCTGTGCCAAGCCGAAGCGCTCGGCGTGTTCGATCACCATGATCGTCGCATTGGGCACGTTGACGCCGACTTCGATGACCGTTGTCGAGACTAATATTTTGAGCTCTCCCTTAGAAAACCGCGCCATGACGC
>JABFRJ010000398.1 GCA_013141255.1 Hyphomicrobiaceae bacterium | reverse complement strand
GTGTGAGGCGGTTGCACACAACCGCCGCAAAACTCGCCGGGACCACGTATACGATTAAAATTAGCTTGAACGTCGACATCGTCATCAACATCCTACGTGCATTAGTTGGCGTAGTTATGAAAGCAAGCGCGTAACCAAACACGAATGCCATAGCCGCGGCCAACAATGCAATTAAGAGTAACGAAACGCGTCGCCCGTTCCTGGTCTGGCGAGCCACAAACACGCCAACAATCAATGCCGGAGTAATGCCAAAAAAGTGCGCGAACATCAGGCCGAAAGAAAAAAATCCAGAATCAAATGCGATCTTGCCGGACCTGAGCGCCACAGGCGATGTTATCAATGTAAATGCTGCAATCCATCCTACCAACGGCCCAACGGCCAAAAATGTGGCAATAATCTTGCCTACGCGGATTTCGACTTCATCCAACGGTGAATCAACCATGGCTCCCAACCGAACATATGGCATTCAAAAATGGTGAATGCGTATTTCGCGTACGGCGTGCGTTCACAGGCCGGTTTGGGCACCGTGTTATTGACGTGCGACCCAACGTGGCTTGCACCCGGCCATGAGAAGGGTGCGCGCGGCCACCGCCGCTTGACCCAACCTACATCACTACGACACGATTGCTCAAGCAATCTTCGGCTTGAGCTCACCCTTCTTGTACCGCGCCGCCATCTCGGCCAGCGTCGCAATGCGCTTGATCTTCGACGCTTGGCCTGCCGTGTTGAACTCTTGCAAACGCTGCTTGCACAGCTTCTGCATCGCATCCATCGCCGGCTTCAAATACTTGCGCGGATCGAATTCGCCCTGCTCTTCCGCCAACACGCGGCGGATCTGCCCCGTCATCGCCATACGGTTGTCGGTGTCGATGTTGATCTTGCGCACGCCATGCTTGATGCCGCGCTGAATTTCTTCCACCGGCACGCCCCACGTCGGCTTCATCTTGCCGCCGAATTTGTTGATGATGTCCTGCAATTCCTGCGGCACCGACGACGAACCGTGCATGACGAGATGCGTGTGCGGCAGCTTGCGATTGATCTCTTCAATCACATTCATCGCCAACACCTTGCCGTCAGGCTTACGAGAGAACTTATACGCCCCGTGGCTCGTACCCATCGCAATCGCCAGCGCATCAACTTCCGTCTCTTTGACGAACTTCACTGCTTCATCCGGATTGGTCAACAGTTGGTCGTGCGAAAGTTTACCTTCCGCCCCGTGCCCATCTTCCTTGTCACCCATTCCCGTCTCAAGCGAGCCAAGCACGCCAAGCTCCCCTTCAACCGAGATGCCACCCAGGTGGCTCATCACGGTGACCTGCTTGGTCACACCGACGTTGTAATCCCAATCGGCCGGCGTCTTGCCGTCTGCTTTCAGCGACCCGTCCATCATCACAGACGTAAACCCGGCCTGGATCGCCGTCATGCAGGTATCCGGACCATTGCCGTGATCAAGATGCACGCAAACGGGAATATGCGGATAAATCTCTGTCACCGCGTCCATCATGTGCTTCAGCATGATGTCGTTGGCATACGAGCGTGCGCCACGCGAGGCTTGGATGATCACAGGCGCATCGGTCTCGTTCGCCGCCGCCATGATCGCCAGCGCTTGCTCCATGTTGTTGATGTTAAAGGCTGGAACGCCGTAGCTATGCTCGGCGGCGTGGTCGAGCAACTGACGAAGGGTAATGCGGGCCATGGGGGTCTCTCCGGCTTGGATCAAATCTGTGGCCATCCTCTACCCGGATGCCAGGCTGAGGCCAAGGGGCGGAACGTCAACACTTGGTCACAGCGTAAAATACCCCGAAACGCGCGTCTCATGCAGGGCAGATAACCGCCGCACAGGAGACGGAAATGCACCCAACATCAGTTAACGTCGCAACAGATCACCGGAGAGACGAATGAAACCCTATCTGCTGCGCTACCACCGTTGGCTAACTCTGGCCTTCGCCCTACCTTGGCTCATCATATTGGTCACGGGGTTGATCGTCTCCTTCGAACCGATGTTGATGGATCGCGTGTTCACCGGGCGTTCTATGTCGCTCGCGTCAGTCGAAGCCGCCATGGCCAAACACGATCCAGCAGGCAAAGCTAACACGCTCAACGTCCGCGCCTACGACAACGCCATCAGTCTCGCCGAAGGTCGCGGCTCCGCTCCCACGCGCATCGATCTCAAAACCGGCGAAAAAATTGCCGCCAGCACGTCGCTCTGGTCCGACATGTTTTCGATGCTGCGCAACCTCCATCAGTCGCTCCTTCTCGACTTGAAGTGGCTGGTCGATGCCTCAACCATCGCCATGTTGATTTCGGTCGGCTTCGGCATCTTCATGGGTTGGCCCGTCATGCGCAACACGCTTGGCGGCTGGCACCGTATGGTCGCTTGGGGAACGCTGCCACTTCTGATCCTGTCGCCGCTAACCGGTCTTGCATTAGCGTTCGGCATTTCCTTCACCGGCCCACCACCCAAAGCCGAAGGCGCATCCGTGAAGCTCACCGACGCCGTGAAACTCGTTGCCACCAAGCACGACCTCGCCAGCGTCTACTGGATCCGCCCCATGGGCGGCGCCATGCG
>JABFRJ010000409.1 GCA_013141255.1 Hyphomicrobiaceae bacterium | reverse complement strand
ATACGCCCTTTAGCACCAACATGACGTGAGCATAGATCACTTCGATATTCTTGATCGACAAGATCGGCGTGGCTTTCGCCGGTACTGGATCACCACCGATATGAACTTGAGGCACGGGGACGACGGTCAAGGCACAGTCTCCAAACTCGCGAGAGCAAAATCTCGCACTAGTGAAAAGCCGGAGGCGGTAACAAGACCGCCTCCGACATCGTCTGCGAGAGGCTTAGTTCAGACAGCCAACAGCCAGCTTCTTTTCTTCGGCATATTTCTTAGAAGCGGCGGCAACCATTGGATCAAGCAGAGAGCGATCAGCGGTGTAGTAGTCCGAGATCGTCTTCCAATTTTTGCCATCCCACTGTTGGACGCGAGCGACGTCGCCGCCCTGGTGGTCAGCGCACGACATTTTGATCGGCTGCACCATTCCTTCAAAGCCAAGTTCCTTGAGGCGCGCGGCCGTCAGGTCGAGGTTTTCAAAGCCCCAACGGACTTCTTCGCCCTTAAGTGGCTTCTTACCGAACTTTTCTTGCGCCTTACGGATCGCTTCAACACCGATCATCGAATTGATCAGACCGCGATTGTAAAGGATCTGAGCAAAGTCGTCCTTACCAGCCGACTTACCCTTATCGATGACATGCTTTTTCACATCGGCATGGATCGCCGACTGGCCCGCACCATGCTGCAGCATGAGTGACTTGTAACCAACGGCTTGATCGCCAGCCGGTGTCACGTCAGGTTCCGCACCCGACCACCACACGCCGATAATCTTGTCGCGAGGATACGCCACAGAAGCCGCTTCTTTAATCGAGGTCGAGTTCATCACACCCCAACCCCAGAGCAACACATAGTCCGGCTTGTCCTGACGGATAGCCAGCCACTGTGATTTTTGCTCAACGCCAGGATGCGTAACGGGGATCGCTTTGAACTCAAAACCATCCTTTTTTGCGCGCGCTTCGAGAGCAGCGATTGGCTCCTTGCCGTAGGGGCTGTCGTGATAGACAAGGCTGATCTTTTTGCCTTTGACCTTATCAATACCGCCCATTTCCTTGGCAATGTGTTGAATAGCAACATCCGCCGCCGTCCAGTACGAACCAAGCGCTACGAAGTTCCAGGGGAACACGGCGCCGTTGCGGCTTTCCGAGCGACCATAACCCGTCGTCAGCAATGGCATTTTATCGCCAGGCGCTTTTTCTGTGAGCGCGAAGGTGATGCCGGTCGATAGTGGCGAGAAATAACCCGCACCCGTCGGACCTTTACCTTTGAGGCGCTCGTAGCATTCCACGCCCTTGTCGGTCGCGTAGCCGGTTTCGCACTCTTCAAACACGATCTTGACGCCGTTGATGCCGCCATCGCGTTCGTTGATCATGGTCCAGTAGTCAGCCACGCCGTTGGCAAATGGCACGCCATTCGGCGCATACGGTCCAGTACGATACACAAGTGCCGGCAAAAACTGCTCGTTCTGCGCCAGCGCTGGCGCCGCGAGCGACATCACGCCCGTGACAGCAGCCGCAAGGCTCAAAGTTAGTTTCTTCATTGATAGTCCTCCTTTTGCATCCCCGTTACGACGCCGGGATTCACGCGCGGTTTGGTGTCTTTTTTAGATCGAAGCGCAAACCGCACCGCTACCCGACCCTATCTCGCGCACTCGCGCCGCCCCGCCGTTAATGCGGAAACGGCCACAGCCGCAATTTCTCTTTCGTCAGCGACCAGATCTTCGCAAACCCGTGCGGCTCTTTGATGAGCAAGAAGCAGATCAACGCCCCCGTGATGATGAACACCAGATGCGAAACCGTCTCCACCGACACTTTGATGCCAAGCGCTTGCGGCAACTGATCAAGCATAATCGGCAAAATCAACAGAAATGCCGCGCCGAGGAACGAGCCCAAGATCGACCCGAGACCACCAATAATGACCATAAATAAAAGCTGGTTCGAACGATCGATGTTGAACGCCAACGGCTCCCATGAGCCGAGATGCACAAACGCCCACAGCGCCCCCGCCACACCAATAAAGAACGACGACACCGCAAACGCCGACAGCTTGGCATAAAGCGGACGAATGCCCATGATCTCCGCCGCGATGTCCATATCGCGGATCGCCATCCACTGCCGCCCGAGATTGCCGCGCACCAAGTTCTTCGCCAGGAACGCAAACACCGTCACGAAGGCGAGCGCGAATAGGTACTTCTCCAGCGCCGTGTTGAACGTATAGCCAAACACATTCAGCGACGGACCACTGATCGAGCCCGACGAGGTGTAATTCGTGAACCACTTCACCCGGATGAAGAGCCAGTCAAAAAAGAACTGCGCGGCCAGCGTCGCCACCGCCAGATAGAGGCCCTTAATGCGCAAACTCGGAATGCCGAACAAGATCCCCACCAACGCCGACACACCTCCACCCAGTAGAATGGCGAGCACAACCGGCATGCCAGGCACGCGAAGCGAAAAATTGTAGGCGGCATACGCCCCAATCGCCATGAACGCCCCGGCCCCGAGCGAGATCTGTCCGCAATAGCCGGTGAGGATATTGAGACCGATGGTCGCCAGCGCCAGGATCAAAAACGGGATCATGAG
>JABFRJ010000005.1 GCA_013141255.1 Hyphomicrobiaceae bacterium | reverse complement strand
CGGCATAGTTGCCGACAGCCTTGATCGCTTTCACTGCCCAATCCGTGTCCAGGCCGATCGACTTGCCGAACTCGCCTTCGAGGCCGAGGAGGCGGCGCACGTCGGGTGCGGTTGCGGACTGGAAGTTATCGATGTTGGCCTTTGTGATGCCGAGTTCTTCGGCGATGAGAAGCGCGTTGAATGTCCATTTCACGACGTTCATCCAGGCGGCGTCGCCTTGGCGTACGACCGGACCGAGCGGCTCTTTGGAGATGATCTCGGGCAGAACTATGAAATCGTCGGCCTTCGACATTTTGAGCCGCTGTGAGTACAGCTGCGAGGCATCCGACGAAATCGTGTCACATCGTCCTGCGTCGAGCGCTTTCTGCGTCTCATCTGCAGTCTCGAACACAACGGATTTCGTCTCTAGTTTATTCGCGCGTGTGAAATCAGCGAAGTTCTGCTCGTTTGTCGTGCCGGCCTGTAGACAGACAGTTGCGCCTTTGAGGTCTTTCGCACTCTTCACCCCAAGTGACTTTCGCACCATGAACCCTTGGCCATCGAAATAGGCGATCGCCACGAACGTGAGCCCTAGTCCGGTATCACGGCTCATCGTCTGCGTCGTTTGCCTCGAAAGCATGTCGATTTCGCCTGATTGGAGCGCGGTGAAGCGCTCCTTTGAGGACAGTGGTACGAACCTCACTTTTTCGCCGTTTCCCAGAACCGCCGCCGCAACGGAGCGGCAGATGTCGACGTCGAAACCGGTCCAGCGGCCCTTGTCGTCTGGTGCGCTGAATCCAGCCACACCGGTATTTACGCCGCAATGAAGTATGTCGCGCTTTTTGATAACATCGACAGTCTGCTGTGCCGATATGGGGCCCGCCGAAGCGAACGCGATAACCAACCCGGCCAATAAAGCCGTCCATTTCGAAGTTCGGAACCGCATCTTATTCCTCCTAAATTGGTTGATTCTTAGTCATATTCCGGGGGCTAGATCATGAATCTTCCGAGTTGTGCGAAGAATGCCCGCCGAATTTGGTTCGAGCCTGGTGACTGATAACCTCCCTCGATAGGATTCGAGACCGGTTCGCATTTGAGTCATCAATGCGCTCATTGAGAAGGTGGAACTCGTTTTTCTTGGCTCATACGAATGACACCCTGTGGAATGAAGCTCGACTAGAATGCCACCAACGTGTGTTGTTCGCCGAGCCCCTCTATGCCGCACCGGATGACATCGCCCGGCTTCAAATAATCGGGCTCCTTCTTATTGTAGGCGACGCCGTGTGGCGTACCGGTCAGAATGACATCCCCTGGCAAAAGCCGCATGAATTCGCTCAGATGCGCAATAATCTGAGGAACTGAGAAAATCAGTTTACCAAGTGAGGAGTTCTGGCGCACGGCGCCATTCTTCTCGAGCCAGATGCGCCGTGATGCCAAATCGGCTACCTCATCGGTTGTCACAAGCCAGGGTCCGAGCGGCGCAAACGTATCTGCGCTCTTCGACTTGCTCCATTGACCGCCACGATTGAACTGCCACTCCCGCTCCGTAATGTCGTTTGCAACTGCAAAGCCCGCAACCGCAGTCATTGCGTCATCCTCGGAAATATTTGTCGTCGACCGGCCGATGATGCAGGCAAGTTCCACTTCCCAATCAGCTGCGCGTGCCGTCTTTGGAAGCCTGATAGGATCGTTCGGCCCGGTCATAGCTGTTGGAGACTTGAAGAACACCACAGGTTCGCTTGGCACATCGAAGCCTGTCTCGGCAGCATGGTCAGCATAGTTGAGCCCAACGCACACGATCTTGCCCGGCATTGGCACAGGCGAACCAACGCGCACGTCAGCTGGGGCCAGCGGAAAGGTCGAAGCATCCGTCTTTGAAAAATCGGCAAGCCACTTTGGGCTCAGATGTTCGCCAGACCAATCCTGTATCCGGCTGGATACGTCACGAACGAGTCCGTTGGTATCCAGGACGCCGGGGCGCTCCTTCCCAGAGTCGCCAAACCGGATGAGCTTCATGGTGCACTCCAGACATTACGAACGACGGGCAACGACGTCGATTTCGACGCGCGCGTTCAAAGGTAACTTTGCCACTTGCACTGTTGTTCTCGCCGGGTATGGCGCACTGAACATGGTTGCGTAGATCGCGTTCATAGGGCCGAAGTCATTCATGTCTGCTAGGAAGACATGAGCTTTAATGACGTGCTCGAGTCCGAGCCCAGCTGCGGCCAGAACACGCCTGATGTTTTCAAAGGCTTGGCGGGTTTCGGCTTCGAGTCCTCCTTGAACCATCGTGCCAGTCGATGGATCCTGGCCGACTTGCCCAGAGGCGTAGAGCAGGTCGCCTGCCCAAACCGCTTGCGCGAATGGCCCAACTGGTGGCGTAAGGTCGGGGGCTGTCACAGTCGATCTCGTCATTGAGAGTCCATGGTTGGAACGAGCGTCGGCTCGATAATCTCGGGGCTCGACGTTGGTTTACTGGAAGCACGAAGTGCCCTACACTTCTTGTCTGATATTGACTTGGTGAGCCGACTGATCGGCTCCGAGCAAGGGAACTCAGGCAAGTGCCCTCGCAGAGGCGACTGCTGAGACCGCA
>JABFRJ010000540.1 GCA_013141255.1 Hyphomicrobiaceae bacterium | reverse complement strand
CAATCGAGCCGCACAAACGCCGCCACGGTCCGCTTGACCATGGCCGCGACATCAACCTCGTCCGACACATCACCGGCAATCGCGATGGCTTGACCGCCCGCCGCATTGATCAGCGCGACAGTACCCGCAGCGCTCTCCTCGGTACGATCGGCAACCGCAATGCGTGCCCCCTCCCGCGCCATCGCCAAGGCCGTCGCGCGGCCAATGCCAGAGGCCCCGCCGGTAACCAGCGCGCTCTTACCAGCCAGAATTCCGCTCATACGCTCAGCCTCGTCAAAAGGATTGCCGGGATCACCATCATCGTGCCCCCCACGATAGCGGCAGATGGAGCCACAAGTGTGCAACCAAAAACGCGGATCAGCCCAACGCCGAACCACACGCGATCAGCGCCCGTGCATCCCAAACTTAGCCGACAGCCACGCCCCGTAGGCGGCCACCGCCACCAGCACTGCCGCCACCGGCCACGACGCAGACAAATCATTGAGGGGTACTGCGATGTAAGTAAGACAAAATCCAAAACACTGATAGCTGATTGCGATCAGGGCACGAATTCTTTTCGAGCGTATTTGTCAAGCAACGCCCCCGCGTCTCGCAGGTCCCCAGAACTAACATACGCTGCTGCTACAATGCCGACTGATGCACCTCCTCGCATAGCAGCATCCGAACGTGTCCGAATAAAAGTCACTATCTTGTTCCCAATCCATTCCCGCCGGAGGCGCAAATCAACCCTCAATAGTTCCTGGCTCGTGCCCAACTGCGGATCGGCCAAAATAATGTTCTCCAAAAGAGTGCTGATCGATGATGAGGGCCTATTCAATTCAATATCACCTTGTGCATTTGGCTTTTTGACAATTTCACCAAGCGCCACAACAGCGTCTTTACCACAAATGACAGCGGAACACTTCCAACAACCGACCAATCGCATTCCGCTCAGCGCTACTTGCACGTCGCTCTGCGCGAGCTTTTCATACTGCCAGTCTGACCAAAAATTATATCCCAATCGATAGGCTATTGCCGTTGGATGATTGAATATTTGGATGAAGCCAAGTACAACCAGCACACAACCAAAAGCACCCAACAACCAATTTCGTTTCATGATCCACCATTCTTTGTTCAGTGATTCTTTGAACGCCCGTCCATCCCAAACTTCGCAGACAACCCTATGCCATAGCCCGCCACCGCCACCAGCACCGCCGCCAGCGGCCATGAGGCGGGCAACCCGTTGAGCGTTGCAGCCATCGCCGCCATACCCCACACCACGCACGCCGTCAGCGTCACCAGCTTCAGCGTCTCAACCCGCATCGGATGCACAAACTTGATGCGCACAAACGTCAACGTCGACAGTACGACCACGAGCACAGCCACGCCCCACCCCGGCAACCCCAGGGCAAAAACGTAGAACGCGACAATGTTCCAAATGGCTGGAAAGCCGACAAAGCAGTGGTCGTCCGACTTCGAGCCCGTATCGGAGAAATGATAGAGCGACGACATCAGGATCAGCGCCGCCAGCACTAACCCACCAGCACCTACCAGATAGCCGCCAGACATCAGCATCACCACCGGCACCAGCACGTAGGTCACGTAGTCAACGCAGAGATCGAGCGTCTCGCCCGAGACATGCGGCGCGTGGCGTTTAACATCGGCCAGACGCGCGAATGTGCCGTCGATGCCATCAATCACCATGGCGAGGCCAAGCCACAAGAATGCGACCTCAAACCGCTTCTCAAACGCGGCCAGCAGTGCCAACAACCCGCATACCACCCCTGACGCCGTAAAGGCATGAACGGCGGCGGCTCTGAGGAATGGCGACATCGGCAGATCCGGCTCTGGAACAGTGATCAGACGGTCGAAGCATAGAACGGGATCAAACTCTCGCGACAAACAAAAAACGCCGACCACAAGGCCGGCGTCTCAAAAGCACTGTAAGTCGCCAACAGAGCGAACATTAGTTCGGAAAACGATACTTCAACGTACCGCGGATCTGAACATCATTCGGCTCAGTCTTATCTTCGCGCGTTGTACGCTGCTCGGTCGCCCCGTAGAGCAACTCAAGACCAAAATCCAACTTAGGCAGCGATCCGACGGCACCAAGCCCAGGAATACGAATTTCCGGACCTTTGGCGTCTTGACCAGAAACCTTGGCCTCGACACCGACCTGCGCGGCAGCATCCCCCTTTGTCGTCCCAGCTTCCTGGAACGCCAATGCGGCTTGGCTGACGACGCCAAGAGCTAAACCAGCGATGAGCATACGAACGGGCTTCATGATCTCTATCCTGCGAAGTGACACGCACAAATCGAAAACGCGACACTGAACGCACTACCGATACATGGGCGCGTCGCTCTTCTCAGGCAAGCATCAATCGACCTCAGTTAAGTCCGAGTGAATGTTTCGCGGATTGGGTGTGACCTTGCCGCCATGTTGCAACACAACAACAGATTTCCGAATACGACAGAGCCCCCGTGAATCCTGGGGATTTATCCAAAATCAGGGTTTGACACGAGTTGCAGCACGAAAGGTAAACGCTGTTCGGCACCACTCATGGAAATTAACTTTTGGCGCCACACCAGAGACTTAAAGC
>JABFRJ010000399.1 GCA_013141255.1 Hyphomicrobiaceae bacterium | reverse complement strand
CTCCCCCTCGTATGTATCGCGGCACTCCCAACGCTCGCCGCTGAAAACTTCGAGCAATGTCCCGTTCTCAAAAGTACCTTCCCCTCAACCGGCGGCGGCGGCATCACGATTAAGGGCTACGACCCCGTTATAACGGGCGGCAAATGCATCACCACCTTCATGGCGGTCGAGGCTGGCGAGAACCCCAAGGTCTACACCTCGGTCATCGAGTTCGACGCGGTCCCAACCGCCGGCGGAACCCTGTGCACGGCAGGCAAATGGCGCGCTTTCGACGGCGGTGCCAGCGGCACCACGCCGTTCCGCGTGTTCTTCAAAGACGGCATTTTCCGCGGCCAATAAGCCAGCACGCCCGGATTTCCTCATCGTTCAGCGATACCAACCCAAAATGCGGCTGCAACCTTCAACGTGCCGTCAACCAAGCCCCTTGCCGAAAGCGCCGATCCCCCCTATAGACAGCCCCGTAGAGCCGACCGGCAGGGCATGCCGTGGCGGTTTCTGACGCTTTAAACCCATTTCACGGGCGAAAGCACCCTCCTCAGGGCAGGTTTTCTTGAAGACCTCCCCGGCCCGAAACGGCCGAGGCCACGACTGTGGCCGGGCGCCAATCCTTCAATCAAGGACGCGCTAACCCCTTGGAGGGCCAGTCAAACGCAGTCGCGTCTGACGACAGGGCTCGTGAGCATACAGGAGAGCAAAATGCCCAAGTTGAAGACCAAAAGCGGCGCCAAAAAGCGCTTCAAAATGACGGGTACGGGCAAGGTCAAGGCCGGCGCCCAGGGTAAACGTCACGGCATGATCAAACGCCACGCCAAGTTTGTGCGCACCGCGCGCGGAACCATGGTGCTGACGGATTCAGACGCCAAAATCGTCAAGAAATACATGCCCTACGCTCGCTGATCGACGCGCGATCCGCCCCCTCTTTCGTCATTTGAAGATCTGGAGATTTCCCCATGGCACGCGTCAAACGCGGCGTCACCGCCCACGCCAAGCATAAAAAAGTACTCAAGGCCGCCAAAGGTTATTACGGCCGCCGCAAAAACACGATCAAGGTTGCCAAGCAGGCCGTCGAAAAGGCCATGCAGTACAGCTACCGCGACCGCAAAGTGAAGAAGCGCAATTTCCGCGCCCTCTGGATCCAGCGCATCAACGCTGCTGTCCGTGAGCACGGCATGACCTACGCTCGATTTATTGACGGCCTGACCAAGTCCGGCATCCAGGTGGACCGTAAGGTCCTGGCCGACCTCGCCGTCCACGACGCTGCCGGTTTCAAGGCAATCGTCGACAAGGCGCAGTCCGCCGTCAAAGCCTGAGACGTTTCTATCATGCGAGCGCATCCGGAAAAGTGGCGACCGGTTTTCCGATGAGATGCGCGACCAGAAAGAAGAATACGATGCCGGAAGAGGTTCGCGCCTCTTGCGGCATTGTGCGTTTTTATACGCAACGCGTGTATGCCGTCCCGATTAGTTCCGCGTCTGAATTCCGCTGTTTGCCAAGGTGACGCCGATGTCCTCCACCGATCTCGCCCAAATTGAAGCAGCACTTCTCAACGAAGTCACCGCTGCGTCCGTCCTCGCCGCCCTCGATGCCGTTCGCGTCAACGCGCTGGGCAAAAAAGGCCAAGTCTCCGGCCTCCTGTCCACGCTCGGCAAACTCCCCCCCGACGAACGCAAAACCTTCGGTGCCGCCGTCAACGCGCTCAAAGACAAAATCGCCTCCGCACTCGACGCCAAGAAGGGCACACTCGAAGGCGCAGCCCTCGCCGCCCGCCTCGCAACCGAACGCGCCGATGTCACGCTGCCCGTTCGCGCGGGCTCGCTCTCCGACGGACGCATCCATCCCGTCAGCCAAGTGTTCGACGAGATCGCAGAAATCTTCGCCGACATGGGTTTCTCCATCGCCGAAGGTCCGGATATCGAAACCGACGACTACAACTTCACCAAACTCAACATCCCGCCGGAGCATCCCGCACGGCAGATGCACGATACGTTTTACTTGCGCTCGCCCGAGCGCGAAGCCAAAGGCGAAGCACCACTCGTGCTGCGCACGCACACGTCACCCGTGCAAGTGCGCACCATGTTGAAACAGAAGCCACCGATCCGCATCATCGCGCCGGGCCGCGTCTATCGCATGGACAGCGACGCAACACACACGCCCATGTTCCACCAAATCGAAGGCCTCGTCATCGACGAGAATACAAACTTCGGACACATGAAGTGGTGCCTCGAAGAATTCTGCAAAGCCTTCTTCGAAGTCGATAGCGTCAAGATGCGTTTCCGCGCCTCCCATTTCCCCTTCACCGAGCCCTCAGCCGAAGTCGACGTCGGCGCGGAGGCTATCGGCAAGCCCGGTCAGTGGTTGGAAATCTTAGGCTGCGGCATGGTGCATCCAAAAGTGATCGAGATGTGCGGCCTCGATCCCAATAAGTATCAAGGTTGGGCCTTCGGCGTCGGTCTCGACCGTCTCACCATGCTGAAGTACGGCATCCCCGATCTGCGCGACATGTTCAACGCCGACCTCCGCTGGCTCCGCCACTACGGCTTCCAATGCCTCGACACCCCCACGCTCGCCGGCGGGATGAG
>JABFRJ010000152.1 GCA_013141255.1 Hyphomicrobiaceae bacterium | reverse complement strand
GTTCAAAGTAATTGACCTGCGCGGCGTCCAGATATTTTGAGAATTGGATGTCAGTACCCCAGATCCACCAATTGTAGGGTAGGCGAAGTGCCCAATAGCTGCGGTGTTGCTGACACTGCCATCCGCCGATGCTTGTGGGATTGGCCTCGCTCAAGCGATCGCGCGCGGCGCAGAACAAGCTGTCGAAGGCATTCAGACCGTCGTACCAATCGTGGTTGCCAGGGATGGCGAACAGTTTGCGTTCGGGCTTTTCTACATCGTAGGCCCATGAGAACGGTGTGACGAGGCGCGACTTATATTCTTCGCGTGTTGCTTGCGGATAGCATTGATCGCCGCCCATGATGAGGGTATCGGCTGCGGGCAATGGCTTGTCGAGACCGGGGACTTTGAGTTGATCGGTCGCGAGCAGATAGGCGGTGGTGTAGGTACTTTCGAAACCGTCGCCAGTGTCGGCAATGTAGTCGATGTAGTAGGCGCCGGTTTCATCCAACGCGACGCGGTCGAGTGGGCTCTCAGGTGTGGGGTCGCGATAATCGTAGCGCTCGACGAGGGCTTTGTCATCGGCGGGGTCAGTTGCGGCTTGGATCAAGCGTTGGTCGGCATATTGTCCAAAGACTGACGAGACTATCGTGCGGATGCCAACACGAGTGAGGAGGCGTGGATTATACCACTGTACCATACGCGGCAGTTTGTTCTGGCGCAGTAATTGCTCCGCCTGGTTTGGATCAAGCACGCTGTAACCTCCCACTGTCCTCACATGGACCTACGCGAAACGCGCGCGACCGTACCAAGCGAGGCTATTGACGGTTACCCTGGGGGCAAAAATCGACCGTTGCAAGACGTTGGCGTCGATGATTGGGCGGTTGTGGCCAAGTGGCCGAGCTTGGGCAGCGTCGTATCCGCAGTATTCGTATTTGAACAGGCGGGTTCAAGCCTTTGTCAGGCTAGAAATACGATCAATCAGTCGGGCTTTATTGGCGTCCCCTGGGGGGGGCGCATCGGGTGACGTTGATCTGGAAGCTGCGTTAGAGGGGGCATCGTTCGTCGGCTCGTTAACCGAATCGTTTTGGGGCGGCGTTGCGGGTGTGTTGCGTGTCTGGGCCACGCGTTCTGCAAGGGTTAAACGCGGCGGCGTTTGGATTTCGGTGTGACGGCTCTGGGCAGATGCGGGCAATGTGCCAGCGCCCAACCGACGAAGCTGCTCCATGAAATGAGCGCCTTGTTGGGTCAAGCGCTCATTGGCGGCTGCGAGTTCAGCACGCATGCGATTGAGTTGCTCGGATTGTTGTTCGGTTTCGATTTGGAGCCCGGCGAGGCGCGCGCGGAGAGCTACTTTGCTATCACCACTGTCGCTGGTTTCGGTGACCCGAAGGGCGTCACGTTCTGCGCGCAAAGTTTTGATTTCTGAGGCTTGGTCTTCGATCTTGCTGCGCGTTTCGCGCAATTCTCGTTCCATTTTCGCGCGTGCTTCGTCGTAGGCGGTATTGCTGACGATTTCGAGCAAGGGACCCGTAGTACGATTCGAATTTTCCTGTGAGGCGGGGCGTGACGTCGTTACATGTTGTAGGCGTGCAATCATGGATGCTTGGTCGCGCGTTTTGGCTCGGAGGGCTTCGATTTCTGAGCGGAGGGCAACTTCCCCGTCATATGATGAATCTTGCATGGAATTTTGATTGCGGGCACCGCGCACAGTTAGTGCCGTTGAAAGGCGATCGATTTCGGCGGATTGCTGAGCGTTGATGGCTGTGGCTTCGCTCAGGGCCGTTATATGCGTCTCTGTTGACTGGCCCAGAGCCGCGATTTCGGCGTCACGCAAGTTCAGCATCTGGCGGGCTTCGCCTAATCGGCTGTCAAGCTTCGGTAGGCGGTCGCCAACCGTATGCTCGAGAACGCGGCGGGCGTTTTCGTGTTCTTCGAGCACGGAGCGGACTTGGCTTAGTTCGTGCTCCAATGATGAAATAGCGGCGTCGCGGCGGTTGATATCAACTAAATGGCGGGCGCGTTTCAGCTCTGCTTGTTCGATCTTGGCTTCGAGCCGATGAACGGTCATAGCAAATTCGGCGCGTAGTTTATCTTTGTCGGCGCGGATTTCGACATCAGAGATAGGCAGTGTTTCTTTGATGCGACGTGTGGTCAGGCGCACCGCGCGCGACCAGAAAGCCGGTGCAATAAACAAAGTAAGGAGCGCTGAGACAAGGAAGCCCAGGGCAACCAGCATAATGGACTGGATGGACATCACGGCGTTGGTCGTGCCCCACTCATCAAAGCGCTGCGGTTAGGTGCGCTGTAAAGATTTGGCAACAGATCGGTGTTGATCTGGAGCGTTCAAAGGTCTGTTAGGCTCAAACGTCTGCTAGGGAGGAACGCAACACGTCGCTTGTTGTCGCGGTGTGTCTTGCTCTACCCATCTGCCCCAGTTTTCGCTCATTGATCCTAACATTTCCAAGTCGGACTGCCGAATCAGAACGGGTTCCAGGTTGCACGAGGCGTATACTTCAAGTAGCCGACATTGGCACCCAGTCGTAAGCCCACGCCCGAGCGAATCGGGGCGAGCGTAATGTGGTCCCGCTTTAGGATGGTG
>JABFRJ010000254.1 GCA_013141255.1 Hyphomicrobiaceae bacterium | reverse complement strand
CTGCTGCATCGGTGTGTTTGGGCGTAATTGCGTTATCCCCATTGTTGGCTGTCATAGTCTTGGTCCCCGCATGTCTTTGGTCATCGAATGGTGTGAGCCGTGATTGCAATCGCTGCCGTTACATCACGGCAGAACCGTGACATTGGCAAATGTTTGTCGGGGGCTGAAGCCGAGTTTGTGGACAATCTCATTGTTCCGCCACATTGTTGACCGCCACAATGTCGTGCGCAAGTTGCTTTGGGGTGTGTATATCGCAGGGCGTAATTGGCACAACCTGCGGTACGATAGGAGCTGCAACTGGGGCAGCCTAGAATTAGTGCCGCCGTGTTGTTGGGTCGTTGCGCGTCGACTGTTTTTTTGGCAAGGGCCACGAGGGCCACATCAGGGCTGATGACCAATTTACTTGCATTGTCCGCGGGGACTGAACTTGCGGGCGACTTTAAAATCAAGCGCGTGATAGGCGCTGGCGGCTTTGGCATCACCTATCTTGCCGAGGAGCTGGCGCTTGCGCGGCAAGTGACGATCAAAGAGTATTTTCCATCAGACTTCGCCGCGCGGAAGGGTGGTAATGACGCGGGGCCGCGCTCCAAGGACTGCGCGAGCGACTATAAGTGGGGGCTCGATCGCTTTATTGAAGAAGCGCAGACGCTGGCGCGCTTCAATCATCCAAATATTGTGCGGGTGTATCGATATTTTCGAGCTAATAGCACTGGGTACATGGTGCTACATTTCGAGGAAGGCGCGAATTTCAAGGCTTGGTTGAAGGCCTTAGGTCGTGCGCCACGGCAGGCAGAACTTGATCTCATTGTTGAACCGTTGCTTGATGCGCTTGATGTCATCCATAAGGGTGATTTTTTGCATCGCGACATCGCGCCTGACAATATTATTGTGCGGAAAGACAAAACGCCTGTTCTGATTGACTTCGGTTCGGCGCGGGGGGACATCGCATCGCATTCGCGCACGGTGAGCGCACTGGTGAAGCCCGGCTATAGCCCTTACGAGCAATATGCCAGTACCAGTCGGCAGCAGGGACCGTGGACCGATATTTATGCGCTTGGCGCAACATTTTATCAGGCTATTACCGGCAAGCGACCACCGGACGCGCCGTCACGAATGGTGCACGATGACTATGTTGTGGCGAAGAATGCCGCGCTTGGCAGCTATCGCGCAGGTTTTTTGGCAGCAATCGATCAAGCGTTGCAGCTTGATGTGACGGCGCGTCCGCAGTCAATTGCGGAGTGGCGTCGAGCGTTGCTAGCGCCGGAACCGAAGCCTGTGGCCAAAACATCGCGGGCGCGGATTGGTGATGTGCTTGGTCTGAACAAGGCAGAGCCAAAACCTGAGATCAAGGCTGCGGCGATGGCTGTGTTGCCGGTTCCACCTGATGCGCCGCAACCTAAGGGGCAACTGCTCGATTTTATCGACGGGTTGAAGGACAGCAAGGCCGGTCCGGCTAACAAGATTGCGGCTAAGGCCGAGGCTACTCCGGTTGCGAAGGGCACGCAGCGCGCGAGTGTCGCGGATGGCGTGGGTGGGCAAGTTGCCAAAGGATCTGCTGCACAGGCGGGTGGGCCCAATCTACAGGTGGATGGGCCCAATCAAATGCCGCATGGGCTTGGATATGGGCCTGCACCGGTTGGCGCGCTGACACAGCGATTGCAAGAGGTCAAAGTCGCGCCTGTTGTGTCGGTGTCTCCTGTGCTTCCGAAGGTGGCTGTTGTCGCTGTTGAAAAGGTGGCGGCTCAAGCTCCCTCGCCTGCCATCGCGGAGAAGGCTGCGCCGCCGCGTGCTAATGCTGTGGTCGTTGTGCCGCGTCCGGTTGAGCGGCGCGATCCGTATCGACCGAAGCGGCGGTGGTTTTTTCTCAGGCAACCGTGGCGCAGCTTTATTTTTAAGGCCGCCGTTGCTGTCGCGGTGGCGAGTGCACTGGTTGCCTATCAAGATCGATTGCCACAACTGGCAACGCAGGGTGTGCAGCGCGTTTCCAGTCAGTCGCTACCTGTTGCGCGTGGCGACAATGCCGCGCCGCGCGTGGAAGTTATGCCGTTGGTGTTGCCAAGTGGACAACCGCTGACGGGCCATGTGGGCGCTGTCAGTTTTGTGCAATTTGCAGCGCAGGGTCGACGCATTGTATCGACGGGCGCGGATGCGACCATTCGGGTTTGGGATTCTGCCAGTGCGCAAGCGGTGAAGACGTTGCGCAGTACGGATGGCGTGGCGACATCGTTAGCTGTTTATGAAAACCTGGCGTTGACCGGTCATGGTGATGGCACAATGGTGCTATGGGATTTGGAGGCGGGGCAGAGGCTCGGTAGCGTCAAGCGGAGCACAGACGCGATCACTGGCGTGGCGTTTGGCGCTGACGGTGAAAAACTGATTGCTGGAAGCAGTGACGGAAAAATTACCCTTTGGTATCGGCAGTCTAATGCTGCGCCGCAGATCGTTGTTGATGCGCATGAGGCCTCGATACTTAGTTTGCAACGGGTTGCCGGTCGCTCGGCCATTGTGTCGATTGGCGCGGATCGGGTGGTGCGGATGTCAAAGACTGAGACGTTGAGCTCGGTGCGGAGCTATCGTGGGGCGCAAGCCGCTCTGACGGCGTTGGATGTGTCTGGTGACGGGCGTTCGATTATGGGCGCGAGCGGGGATGGACTGATCCGATTGTGGTCGTCATCGTCTTCGCGGTTGATTAAAAGTTTTAAGGCGCACGACGGCGCGATTGCGGCTGTTGGATTTGCGCCCAATGGTGCGGTGGTTGTGTCAGCGGGCGTCGGCGGAGACGTGAAGGTATGGGACGGCAAGCGCGGCAAGCTACTCGCGTCGTTTGTTGCCGGCCACGGTCAACTGAGGGCTGTTGGCTTTGCACAGGACGGGCGGCGCATTGTGACGGCTGGGGATGATGGCAATGTGCGACTCTGGGATAGTGCGCAGATTCGCATTACTCGCGATTGAAGGTATCAGCACCGCGTTGCCGCGAGAGTCGCTTGTGCAAATATATTCTATTTGCAACTCGTCACGGAACCGTCATTTAATCGAATGATATGAGGCGCGCAATCGATGATCATTTTCGCCAGCGCGATCAGATCTCGATGCATGAGTGGCGTGTGAGTGTGATGGCGAAAGTAACGAAACGTGGCTCCGGCACACGGACGGCCAAGGCGCGTAAGACGTCTAAAGCGGGTGTTCCGCGGCGGTTGCGGCGGGACAGGCCTGAGGTTGTCCTGCAAAAGTTGAAGGACCGTCTGGGGGAAATTTCTGATCTTAGTTCCGCCGCGGCCGTTCTCGGTTGGGATCAGGCGACCTTTATGCCGAAGGGTGGGGCGAAAGCGCGTGGTGCTCAATTGTCGACGCTTAGTCGGTTGGCGCATGAGCGTTTTGTTGATTCTGAAATTGGTGCGTTGCTGGAGCAATTAGAGCCACACGCCATGGCGTTGCCTTATGCGAGTGACGACGCTTCACTGGTTCGTGTGGTGCGACGGGACTATGAGCGTGCGCGACGTGTGCCGTCAGTGTTGGTGGCTGACCTTGCTACGCAAGCCAACGCTGCTTATGTGGCGTGGACTGCTGCGCGACCGGCCAATGATTTTGCGGCTGTCGAGGGGTTGCTGGAGGAGGGCGTTCGGCTCGGGCGGCGTTTGGCCGATGCACTTGGGCCCTATGATCACGTTATGGATCCGTTGATTGATGGCGCGGAGCCGGGGATGAAGACCGCCACCATCCGTGCGCTTTTTGCTGACTTGCGGGCGGAGTTGGTGCCAATGGTTTCGGCTGCGGCTCAATCTGCGCCGGTTGATTGTTCGTGTCTTAAATTTCGCTTTCCCGAGGCCAAGCAGTTGGCGTTCGGTTTGAAGATGGCAGAGCGGTTTGGCTTTGATCTTACGCGGGGACGTCAGGATAAAAGTCCGCATCCTTTCATGACCATGTTTTCACTCGGCGATGTGCGAATAACCACCCGCGTTTCTGAAAACGATCTCAGCGAGGCGCTGTATTCGACGCTGCATGAGGCGGGCCATGCGATGTATGAGCAGGGTGTGTCGCCTTCGCTGGAACGCACGCCACTGGCTGGCGGGTGTTCTGCTGGATTGCACGAGAGTCAATCGCGGTTGTGGGAAAATATGGTGGGGCGGGGCGCGCCGTTTTTGACATTTGCCTACCCTCTTTTGCAGCGACAATTTCCTGAGCAACTGAAGCGCGTCCCGCTCGGGACGTTTAGTAAAGCGATTAATCGTGTCGCGCCGTCGTTGATCCGGACTGACGCGGACGAATTAACTTATAATCTGCACGTCATGATCCGCTTTGAACTTGAGTGCGAGCTGCTTGAAGGCTCACTTAAAGTAAAAGACCTGCCGCAGGCTTGGGCTGATGCTTACGAGCGCGATCTTGGGGTGCGGCCGGCTGGGCATAGTGATGGTTGCTTGCAGGACGTGCATTGGTTTTCGGGTGCAGTCGGTGGGGCGTTTCAGAGTTATACTATTGGCAATATTCTGGCAGCGCAGTTTTATGCGGCGGCGCTTGAGGCGCATCCGAAAATTCCCGATGAAATTGCGGATGGGCGCTTTGCGACTCTGCACGGCTGGTTGCGGGATCATGTCTATGTGCATGGGCGCAAATATTTGCCGCATGAACTTGTCACGTCTGCCACAGGTCAACCGATGACCATCGCGCCGTACGTGTCGTATCTGCGGGCAAAATACAAGGCGCTCGATGTGATCTGAGCGCCTTGGTGCGTATCGCGGCTCTGGTTTGATCGAGCTCAGCTGGCGCGGTCGAGCGCGGATTTGAGTTCGCCATACTCTGGGCAGGCCGTGCCGCAGCGTTGTGCAATTTCGGACAACTCTGACCGGGCTTTGGCTAAATCGCCGCGACCTAGATGGGCTTCACCCAAGTAGGCGCGTGCGACGGTATAGTTGGGGTTTAACGCGAGGGCGAGGTCATAGTATTTCATGGCGTCGTCGACCGCGCCGAGTTTCCGGGTGGCGAAGCCGATATAGGTAAGGATGCGCTCATCTTGGACGCGTGCGCGTGTGAGGTATTCGAGGGCCTCCGGGTATTGCCCGTTTTGGGCGAGCCAATAGCCAGCGTAATAGATTTCTTGGTCGGAGAGATCATCCTTGGCTGAGCCGGTGCAGCGCTTCCACTCCGCACTGCCCTTTTTCAGTTTGTCACATTTATTGACCGCCGGTTCGCCTTTGCCTTGGGCCACGGTAATTGTGCTGGTAAAGCCCGAGCAAACTGCAACAATCATTGCAGCGCCGATGCGTTTTGTAACGTGAGACATATGGGCTTGCTCCTCTTAAATCGTATTGCATTGTCGTTGTTTCAAGCGGGGCGTTGAGATTGAAGTCGATGTAAGGGCTCGCAATTGTTTTCAGCTTAGCTTGGAAAATTGTTGTGTGAAACATCGAACTGCGCAAGGCATATGCTGCGCGTGCGAGCTAGTGTGGTTTTTGTCCTGTTATGGATTGTTGATTGTGCATTATGGCATGTGTTGTCTCATGATTGCCATCTTTCGGACGCAAGCGCTTTAATGTTGATTTGCGACTGACAAAGGGATGCTCGCTGCGTCCGTACCTGCAGTGGTGGGGTTGAGCCACTGTAATTTCATGTGCGCAGTCGCGGCACGTTGGGGAGACGTCACCATGTGGTTTTGGCGGAAAAAGTCGCAGGGCTTTGACTGGCATACATATATCCCCACGATGATTATCGAGCGTCGCGAGAAGCGGAAGGCCAAGCTTGAGCAAATCAAAGCGGGTGCTGTTGATGGTGCCGTGGCTGTGGGCAAGGCTGCGGTCGCGGGGGCGCAAGCGGGCGCGCGCGATGTGGGGCGCGGTGTTGGCGAAGCGGTAAAGGTCGCGCGCAAGGGCGGCGCTAAGATTGCCGATCCGGTGGCCAAGCAAATTGGGAATGCTGGGGCATCGGTGCATGGGTTGCTTGCACGACCGAGCTTTGCAATGCCGTTTGTATTGTGCGGGGCCATTGCCTTGGCTTCTGGAATTTATCGCTATGTCGCGTTACCGGCCGAGAGGGTGATGGCGTTGGTACCGATGGCGGTTGGCTTGGTTTTACTTGTCTTGGCAGTGCCGTCGGTGCGCGGCCAACTTGGCTTTCAAGGTGCCTTGGTTCCGGCGCGTGTCCGACGTATCGGCGAGCGTGCAGTGGTACCGGTATTGGCAGCGTTGTTAGTTAGTGGCGGATATTTCTGGCTGGTACGCGGCGGCATGATGGGCGCGACGCAATGGTTCAGCAGTTTGGGGTTGAGTAACGTGGGGTTGAGCAGTGTGACGGGAGGATTTTCGTCCGCTAAGGCCGTTGAAGGGAAGTCAGCCGGCGTTGTTGCGGGGGATGCGATTCGGTTGCAGGGAAACGTGTTTCGTATTTCGGGTGTTGAGTCGCCTGACAAGCAGCAGTTGTGCGGCAAAGTTGGTGAAAGTAATAAATCAGGGCAGAGCAAGCGCTGGAAGTGCGGCGAGGCCGCAGTTGCGGCCTTAGAAAAGATCATCAAGGGCAAGGCCGTGCGCTGCGTGCCTTATGGTGCTGCGGATATGACTGGCCAGATTGAAGCACGCTGCGAAGTTGAGGGGCAGGATGTTGCCGTCGAACTCGTGCGTCAGGGGCATGTTTTCTCGTCGAGTTTGTACTTTGGTGGGTATGCGGCGCTTGAGTCGGAAGCGCGGGGGCAGAACCGTGGCATTTGGGGTGCAGAGATTGAGCGGCCCGCCGATTATCGTGCGCGCATCTGGGAGATGGCGAAGTTGTCCGCGCCCGATGGTTGTCCGATCAAGGGGCAAGTGACGTCGTCGGGCAAGACTTACGTGTTGCCATGGTCGGTTGATTATTCCCGCACCACGATCAAGTCGCAACGCGGCGAGCGTTGGTTCTGTTCCGAAGACGAGGCGGTTGCCGCCGGTTGGAAGGCCGCGAAGCGCGGTTAACTTTTGATTGCAGTGCTCTTGAATGTGCGGGGCAGGTTAACCGTTGAGGTCTGGGCGCAGTCGCTGGGACTGTGTAATGTTAGGCGATCAATTTTTGGAGGATCGTTAGACATCATGGCCAAAGGCTATTGGATTGCACACGTTACTGTCACCGACCCTGAACGCTACAAAGAGTATGTAAAGCTCAACGGGATCGCATTCGCCAAGTTTGGCGCGAAATTTGTGGTGCGTGGTGGTGGCGAGGGCGCGGTGATGTGCTCAGGTACTCTCAAAGCGCGACACGTCGTCATTGAGTTTGAGAGTTTGGCAGTGGCGAAGGCTTGTTACGAAAGCCCCGAATATCAGGCCGCTGTGAAAGTGCGCGATACGGCGAGCGTCGCTGATGTGGTGATCTGCGAAGGCTACGACGGGTGATCGCTATGTAGTGAGACCCAGGCTGCGTTCGGTTGCTTCCAGTGTGTTTTTGAGCAGGCAGGCGATGGTCATGGGGCCAACGCCGCCGGGCACCGGCGTAATGGCTCCGGCTACGCTCAAGCATTCTTGAAAGGCGACGTCGCCGACGAGTTTGGTTTTGCCATCGGCAGTTGGCACACGATTGATGCCGACGTCGATGACGATGGCGCCGGGTTTCAACCAATCGCCCTTGACCATTTCCGGGCGTCCTACGGCTGCGATCACCAAGTCGGCGCGGCGCACGACTGACGGCAAATCGCGCGTGCGAGAGTGTGCGATGGTGACGGTGCAATCTTCGCGCAGGAGTAACTGTGCGACGGGTTTGCCGACGATGGTTGAGCGACCAATCACGACGGCATCTAAGCCTTTGAGGTCGGGCTGCGCGGATTTCGCTAGAATGATGCAGCCAGACGGTGTGCACGGTGTCAGGCAGGGTTCACCAATGGACAGGCGGCCGACATTAACGGGATGGAAGCCATCGACATCCTTATCGGGATTTATGGCGCGGAGCACTTTTTCGGAGTCGATATGTTTGGGTAGGGGGAGTTGCACGAGAATGCCGTGTACGTCGGCGCGGGCATTGAGCATGGCGACGAGCGCGAGTAAATCGGCTTCGGGCGTTGTGTCTGGGAGTTTATGTTCAAACGATGCCATGCCGACTTCGAGCGTTTGTTTGTGCTTGTTGCGCACGTAAACTTGGCTGGCGGGATCTGCTCCAACGAGGACCACGGCGAGGCCGGGCGTCACACCGGTTTTAACTTTGAGTGCAGCGGTGCGCTTGGCAACGTCGGCGCGCACGATTTCGGCGATGGATTTGCCGTCAATGATGGTGGCGGTCATGGGCTCTCCAATCGTCGTGTTATTTTTCCAAAGCGACAATAATCTTTGCGCTCAGTGCTGCCGTGTCGCCGCTCAACGTCAAGGTTTTGATGCGCGACTTTGGCCCCGAGGTCACTGCGACGGATCGCTTGGGCAAGCGCAACCAATCGGCGATCAAGCGTTCAAGTGCGGCATTGGCTTTGCCGTCTTCGGGGATGGCGGTTACGCGTGCCTTCAGCGCTGGGCCATCGGCGGTGGTTTCAATACCTTCGACGGCGTCACGTGAGGATTTTGGTGTGAGCCGCACGCGCAACTCAAGCCCATCTTTGGTTGCGCGCCAGGGGACTGACATCATGGGGCTGGCATTCGGCGATCAGGTCAGCGTGCGAGCAAGGAAAGGTATGAGGAAATCGGCAATGCCAATGACGCCCAAAAGCAAAATGATGGGTGAGAGGTCGAGACCGCCCATGTTGGGGAGGAAGCGGCGGATAGGGCCTAGCAATGGTTCGGTCAAAGCGTTGATGGCTTGCCAGACGGATTTCACGATGGGGTTTGAATAGTTGATCACATTAAAGGCTAAGAGCCAGCTGAAGATGACGGCTGCGATGACAACGTAGTAGTAGGTGTGAAAGATCAGCTGAATAAATCCGAGCAGTTCGCGCATCGACAGGTCCTTGACAGCTACTCATGTGAACGCCGCCGCCTAGCTGACGGCTGCGAGATGGGTTCGCTGTCTTCTATTGGTTTGGGGGCTGCTTCACAAGTCGGCAAGCGACAGTTGCGGGCTGGCTGGACGAGCAGCGAGGCCGGACCAAACGCATGATTTGGCCCGGCGCCGGGCTCAAGGGCCGGGTAATAGCCCCTTTTTGCGGACTAGCCCGCCTTCTTCATCGCGGCTTGGTCGGCGTTGGGGAAGAATAGTTGTTGGCCGTCGATCTTGTAGCTGCGGATGGCGTTTTGGCCTTCGGCTGAAATGACCCAATCAACGAAGGCTTGGCCGAGGTCTTTTTTGACCTGGGGATGTTTGGCTGGATTGACCAGCATAATGCCGTATTGGTTGAAGAGTTTTTTGTCACCTTCGACGGCGATGCCGAGGTCGCCTTTGTTCTTGAATGAGATCCAGGTGCCGCGATCAGCGAGCACATAGGCGTTCATACTGCCGGCGGTGTTGAGTGCGGCGCCCATGCCTTGTCCGATTTCGCGATACCAGGTGGGCTTGCTTGTTGCAGGATTGAGCTCAGCTGCTTTCCAGAGGGCAAGTTCTGCTGCGTGGGTGCCGCTCTTGTCGCCGCGCGAAACAAACGGGCTTTGTGTTGTGTTGATGGCTTTAAGTCCGGCGTTAATATCTTTGCTGCCAGTGATTTTGGCGGGATCGGATTTTGGTCCGATGAGGACGAAGTCGTTATACATCACGTCGAAGCGTTGCACGCCGAAGCCGTCGGTGACGAATTTTTCTTCTTGGGATTTAGCGTGGACGAAGACGACATCGGCGTCGCCGCGACGGCCGGTGTCGAGTGCTTGACCGGTGCCTTGAGCGACGACCTTCACATCGATGCCAGTCTTAGCTTTGAAGAGCGGTAGGATATGGCCGAAGAGGCCTGAATCCTGCGTCGACGTTGTGGAGGCGACAACGATGGATTTGTCTTGTGCGAAGGCGGGGGATGCGAGCGCCAGTAGTGCGATCACTACCACTGCTTTGCGGATGTGGTTCAATGCCATGATTGCCTTGCTCCTTTGATGGCTTAGATAATGAGATCGCCTGCGAGAAAGTGTTGTGCATCTGGTGTTGATGGGCGCGTAAAGAAGTTTGGTGATGGCGTGTGTTCGCCCAAGCGTCCGCGTGCGAGAAAAATAATATCGCCCGCGAGGCGGCGGGCCTCTCCAAGGTCATGGGTTGCCATAATGATTTTGACGCCATCATTCGCTGCTGATGTAATGATGTCTTCGATGGCTTTTGTGGCGGTGGGATCAAGGCTGGCAGTTGGTTCATCGAGCAGCAGTAGCATCGGGTTTAGAGCTAAAGCACGGGCTATAGCGAGGCGTTGTTGCTCGCCGCCTGAGAGCTTTCTGGCGGGGCGGTCGTGCAGATGTTCGAGGCCGACGCGGCGCAGTAAACTTGAGATGGTTGCTTGGCTCGCATCGCGCTTCGTAGCGGATAGTGCAAATGCGATATTGGCCGCGACTGAGCGCTTGAGCATTACGGGTTTCTGGAAGACGAAGGCTTTGCGAAGGTCGCGTGTGTTGCTGATCGCTCCGCTTGTTGGCGTCAACAATCCCATCAGCAATTTCAAGAGTGTGGTTTTACCTGATCCGTTGGGACCAAGAAGAAGTGTTGGTTTTCCAGGCGCGAGATCCAACGATACATCGGTCAATATTTTCGTGATGCCGATGTCGTAAGAAACGCGCGTGAGGCGGATCATCGGTGTGACGGTTGTGTCATCCCGCATGGCGTTCTGCCCATTGTCGGACGCTCCATGCGAGCGCGTTCACGATCATGATGATGGCAATCAGGATCATGCCGAGGCTGAGGGCGAGGGGTAGGTTGCCCTTGGAGGTCTCGAGCGCGATGGAGGTGGTCATAACGCGAGTGAAGCCGTCGATGTTGCCGCCGACGATCATCACGGCACCGACCTCGGCTGCGGCGCGGCCAAAACCTGCCAAAAGAATAGTGATGAGTGAGAAGCGACTGTCCCAGAGTAAGGCCGTGATGCGTTGGCGCGTGCCGATGTGCAGGGCGGCAAATTCAGGTTCGTATTCGGTCCAGAGATCTTCGATCACTTGGCGCGAGAGCGCGGCGATGATCGGAGTGATGAGGATGGCTTGTGCGGCGACCATGGCAGTTGGCGTGAACAGCAATCCGAGCGTACCTAATGGACCGGAGCGGGACAGTGTCAGGAAGACCAGCAGCCCGACCACGACGGGGGGCAGACCCATCAGACCGTTCAAAATCACGATAACTGCGCTGCGGCCTTTGAAGCGGGTCAGCGCGACTAAGGCGCCGAGGGGCATTCCAATAAGCGCGGCAAGTGCGGTGGCCGAGAGCGTTACTAGCAGCGATAGTTTAACGATGGCGCCCAAGGTTGCGTCGCCATTGATGAGCAGTTGGATGGCGCTGGCGAAGTCCAAGAACGGTGCTCTCATGTGTTGGCATTGACGGAATGGATAGATCGTGTTTTTCTCGCGAATGTCAAATTTTGGAAAAAACGCTTAATTATGCATATAAATGCTGGACTGCAGTTGCTCACCACCGCAGAAGCGTCGGACTATCTCCGGATCAAGGAGCGGAAGCTTTACGAGTTAGTGGCGGAGCAGGCGATTCCGTGCACCAAAGTTACGGGTAAGTGGTTGTTTCCCCGTGCCGATCTTGATCGCTGGCTGTTGGCGGGGATGGCGCGGCCGATGGGGGTGATTGCGGCTGATCCACCGCCGATTGTTGGAGGCAGCCATGATCCGCTTTTGCAGTGGGCGCTGGCTGAGAGTCGTGCCGGTCTCGCGATATTGCCCGAGGGGAGCGAAGCTGGGTATCGGCGGTTTCTGCGCGGCGAGGTCACGGCTGTCGCCATTCATTTTCATGACCTCGAAGATCCATTGGCGGATGCCAATATCGCCGTGGTGTCGCAAGAGCCGACGCTCTACGACGCGGTGCTCATTCACTTTTGCGCGCGAGATCAGGGTATCTTGGTCGCGCGGGGAAATCCGCTTGGGCTTGCGAGCTTAAGTGACGTCATGCGTGTTGGCGCTCGGGTGGCCGTGAGGCCAGAGGGCGCGGGCGCGCAGCAGTTGCTGTTGGCTTTGTTGAAGCGCGACGGTTTGAGCGAGCGGTCGTTGGGGCAAACAGTGTTGGCGCCGACTGGACCGGATATCGCGCAAGCCATTCGCGGTGGGCATGCCGATTGCGGGATTGCAACGCGTGCGGTGGCGGCAGCGGCGGGCGTTGATTTTTTACACTTGATGACGGAGCGCTTTGATCTGCTGATGCGGCAGCGCGATAGTTACCGACCACCTTTGCAAACTCTGCGGCGTCTGATCGAGACGCCGCTCATGGCGGGACGGGCGGCTGAGCTGGGTGGGCTTGATGTGTCGCAGGCGGGCCGTGTGCGATGGGCGCCCTGAGGTTGTTTGGCTCAGGGTCTTGTGTATTCAACTTAGTTGGCTGGCTCAGTTACAGCTGATCCGTGTTCGCGCAGGCGGCTGGCGAGAATGAGATTCTGAGTTGCTGCAGCTGGGGCTGATTCACCAGTTTTAGCTTGCTTCAGCAGTTCTTCTGCTTGATCAATTTTGCGGTCGAGCATCAGCGACATAGCGAGGTTGTTTAATATACTTTTGTTGCCTGGTGCGGCGGCCAAGGCCTTCTTGAAGTGCTTTTGGGCCTCTGATTGTTTGCCCTGCATTGAGTAGGCGACGCCCAGTCCTGACATGTAACGCCAATCGCTGGAGCCGGTTGCGGTGGCGTGTTGCAGCAGCTTTTGTGCTTTCTGTGTTTGGCCCAATTCGAGTTCGATAAGGCCGAGCGTGCCGGCGAGTTCGTTCGTTGAGTTTGGGCCCGCGTGCGCGGTGGAGAGCACTTGGCGGGCTTCTTTGATCTGGCCGGTCGATTTTAGTGCGTGGGCATAGGCGAGAGCGGGGGCCGCTTGAGTTGGCGCTTCGGCGTGCTGGCGTTGCAGGTCGGCCATGCCTGATTTTGCGG
>JABFRJ010000323.1 GCA_013141255.1 Hyphomicrobiaceae bacterium | reverse complement strand
TCGCCCTACTGTTCGAACGCTTCCTCAATCCCGAACGCGTTTCGATGCCCGACTTCGACATCGATTTCTGTCAGGAAAAACGCGAAGAGACCATCAAGTACGTTCAGCAGAAATACGGCGCCGACCGCGTCGCCCAAATCATCACGCACGGCAAGTTGCAAGCCCGTGCCGTTCTTCGCGATGTTGGCCGCGTGCTGCAAATGCCCTACGGCCAGGTCGATAAACTCTGCAAAATGGTGCCGAATAATCCCGCCGCCCCCGTCACGCTACGTCAGGCCATCGACGGGGAACCGAAGTTGCAAGAGGCTCAGAAGTCAGAGCCCATCGTCGCCCACCTCCTTGCCATCTCGGAAAAACTCGAAGGCCTCTACCGCCACGCCTCCACCCACGCCGCTGGTATGGTCATCGGCGACCGCCCACTCAATGAACTTGTGCCGATGTACCGCGATCCGAAATCGTCGTTCCCGGTCACACAATTCAACTGGAAATTCGTCGAAGCCGCCGGCCTCGTGAAGTTCGACTTCCTCGGTCTCAAAACACTCACCGTCTTAAAAAAGGCCGTCGATCTCATCAAAAAAGGTCGCGGTGAAACCGTCAACTTAGAAGCGCTCGCCATCGGTGGTGACGATCCCCGCGTGATCGGCGCCTACGAACTTTTGGCCCGCGCCGACACGGTCGGCGTGTTCCAGCTCGAAAGCACGGGCATGCGCGAAAGTTTACGCCGTCTGAAACCCGACCGTTTCGAAGACATCATCGCCATGGTGGCCCTCTATCGTCCGGGCCCCATGGACAACATCCCGACTTACATCAATCGAAAGCACAACGAAGAGCCTGTCGATTATCTCCACCCCATGTTGGAGACCATCCTGAAGGAAACCTACGGCGTCATCATCTATCAGGAACAGGTCATTCAGATCGCGCAGGTCATGGGTGGCTATTCGCTCGGTCAAGCCGATCTTCTCCGCCGCGCCATGGGTAAAAAAGATAAAGACGAGATGGCTCGTCAGCAAGCCCGCTTCGTCGAAGGCGCCAAAGAGCGCGGCGTCAAAAAAGACGATGCCGTTTACATCTTTCAACTCGTCGACAAGTTCGCTGGCTACGGTTTCAATAAATCACACGCTGCAGCCTACGCCCTCGTCAGCTATCACACAGCTTATCTCAAGGCGAACTTTCGCGAAGAATTCCTCGCCGCCTCCATGACGCTCGACATGGCCAACACCGACAAACTCGCCATGTTCGCCTCCGAGGCCCGCAAGAGCGGCATCGCCGTTAAACCGCCCTGCATCAACGCCTCCGACGTCGACTTCCAAGTCGAGCCGCCCAAATCAAAATCTGAGCACGGCGCCATCCGCTACTCGCTCGCCGCATTGAAAAACATCGGCGCCGGCGCCGTCCAATCCGTCGTTGAAGCCCGCACTGAGAAGGGCGCCTTCAAGTCGTTGGCCGATTTCGCCGCCCGTGTGCCCGCAAAAACGCTGAACAAGCGCGGCATTGAAACTATGGCCGCCGCCGGTGCCTTCGACTCCCTCGAACCCAACCGCGCCCTCGTCCACGCCAACGCCGATCAAATCCTCGCCACCGCCAATAGGCTCGCGCAAAATGCCGCCGACGGTATCGTCGATCTCTTCGCCGGGAGCAGCAAAGAACCAGCCAAACTCGCGCTCCGTGGCGACAAGCGTTGGACTCCCATGGAAAAGCTCGGCGAGGAGTTTAAAGCCATCGGGTTCTATCTGACCGGCCATCCTCTCGACAGTTACGACAGTATTCTCGGCAAGATGGGCGTCACTAAATTCGTCGACTTCGAGCATCGTGTCGCCCAAGGTGCTAATGCTGGCCGCCTCGCCGCCATCGTGGTCGCCGCGCGCGAACGACGCTCCGCCAAGGGCAACAAATTCGCCTTCGCCATGTTCTCCGATGCGACCGGACAATTCGAAGCCGTCATCTTTTCCGACACCCTCGCCGCCTGTGGTCATCTCCTTGAAGCCGGCACCCCCGTCGTTGTGTCGGTTGAAGCCGAACGCGACGGCGAGACCATGAAACTGCGCGTACAAGGTCTCCAATCACTCGAAGATGCCGCCGCCCAAGTCCAACGCGGTCTGCGCGTCTTGCTCGACCGCCGCGCGCTACAATCACAAAAAATATCGCTCGATGGCCTGCGCGCCGAATTAAAGCCCGCAACCAACCCTCGCTCCGGTGGCGAAGTGGTCCTCGCCCTCGAACTCGACGACCGCGAGCGCCTGATTGAGTTTAATCTGCCCGGCCGCTTTGATGTGGGCCCCATGATCCAAGGCCACCTCTCAACTCTCCCCGGCGTCCTCGACGTCATCGAACTGTGATCTCTCGCCGATCCCAGCATTCGGAAAAAGCACAAAGTCGCCGTAGGTTGCGATCAACCCAGGGCACTAGTCCCAGGGGCGACCCAACAGTCCACAAGTGGTCATAAGAGCAGCCCACGTCGCCCCGCACTGCCTCAGTCATCACCGCGACTGCCGAGGAGCCCTGCGCGAAACGCAGTGACAAACGCCGCGCCCACCCCATAGTGTTCTAGCCATAGTCTCAAGCTCCATGGCGACGCAATTTAATCA
>JABFRJ010000130.1 GCA_013141255.1 Hyphomicrobiaceae bacterium | reverse complement strand
TGCTCCCAGCGCCCGCCGCTCGTCGTAGAGATACCCCGATACACCCGCACTCGACGGCCAACTATAAACAAACGGCAAACCGTCAAATCCCATATCGTGCGTAATCTGCGCCGCCCGGAACAGCGCGTCATCAAAGCTCACGCGATACCCATGCACAAACACAAACGCCTGGTCTTTGAAAACCTTCGCGCCCGCCGCATGCGCCTTCACCTCAGCCACAAACCCCGCCCGATCCAACACATCAACATTCAGCAGCACAAAATCGGTCGACAGATCCTCTTTGCGCAACGAAACCGTCGTGAAAAACAAATCCCATTCAGGTCGCCGGATTTCGCCCTTCTCGCGTCCCTCCTTTGGGACTGAAATAACCGCGCGCCCCCACGTCGCCTTACTATCGCCATTGCCCGAGAACGCCGCGAGCTTCCGCCCCCACTTCGAGCGATCCGCTTCCCGCTTCCGATCAGTGCCGAAAAAGACCGGCACTGCCGTATAGGGTTTTCCATCATCAATACTCGTCGACGTCGCACCACCGCTTGGAGCTGTAATCGGCGCCGCGCGCCTAGCCGGAGCAGTCGTAGGCGCTGTCGTAGGTGCGGGAGCAGGTGCCATAACAACCGGCGGCGGCGGGGGTGGCGGCTGAGGTGACGGCTGAGTTTGCGGTTGCGCCGCCGACCGTGGTTGACCAATCCGCGCTCGCTCATTTGCTGCACCAATCTGCACCGATCGCTCAGCTGACGGCCGCGGCGGTGCTATCGGTGCAGTTGGCGCGGTCGCCCCACCTTGCGCCCCACCGCGCGCCGCAGTCGGCGGCGCCGCCGCCTCACTCGACTTTGCCCCACTCGACTTTGCAGTCTCAGTCGGCTCCGGTGCCTTCGTCGAAAACGCTCTCGCCCTTTTTGCTACGCTTGGCGTCGTAGAACCAATCAGCCCCGGTGCTCCCTTCGGCGCGTGCACAATCCCGCCAATCTCAACCACAACTGGTCCAACCGTGGTCACACCGCTCTTTAAAAAGACCTGCACGTATTCAATTTCACGCACCTCGTCGCGCTCATCCATCCGCGCCATCCGCTCGCCCGGCCCAAGCCGCACGCCCCGGTCCTCGTAGTGCATCGATCCATTGCTGTACCCAACGACCACGCGTGCGAGATCAAGCACACCCGACACCACGACCAGTCGAGACGCGTTAAAGCGCCCACTGTTCGCCGCAATACCAAATCGCCACGATGCCACCCCCGGCGACACTGTGAACCGACCGAGCGTCACCCAACCATCAGCGTCAGCTGCCTTTTGTTGCGCAGCCGCCTGCTGCGTCCAAAGTGGTAAAAACATCAGCGCAAAAAACGCAACGCTACGAACGAGCGGTTTAATAATCATTGGAATATCACCTCTATCCAGCTGGACGGAGTGTGCACCGAACCCTATGTCGACATCAAGTCACGGACGCAAGATCACAAGTCCCTGCAGCCCACCAAACGGCCCTCCTGACCGCCACTGCTGCGCCGAAGCGCAAATAAATTTTATTCCGCCGTAAATCCGACCGTCATTCCGCCACAGACATAGAGCGTTTGGCCGGTCACAAACGACGCCGCATCTGACAAGAAAAAGTCCACCGCATGCGCCACATCGTCGGGCGTCCCCAATCGCTTCACCGGCACACCGTTGATAATCGCCTTCGTTCGCGGACTGTCCGCTGGATTGACCGCCATAAATAAATCAGTCGCAATCGGCCCCGGCCCGACCGCATTGACCGTAATGCCGTGCTTGCCCAACTCAAGCGACCACGTCCGCGTCAATCCCAGAACACCCGCCTTGGACGCGGCATAAACCGTGCGCAATTCTTTGCCCTGCGCCGCCCGGCTTGAAATATTCACAACGCGCCCAAAGTGCGCGCGTTTCATCGCCGGCAACACCGCCTGCGTGCATTGAATGAGCGCCCGTAGATTGAGGTTCATAACGCGCTCGAAATCTTCAAGCATCGTTTCTTCCAAACTGGCCGGTGCCACCATCCCCGCATTGTTGACCAACCACAGTACATCGTGCGCCTCCGTCACCTGCGCCAGCACACGCGCCGCCGCCGTCGCATCAGTCAAATCAATTTTGAAATACTCAGCCGCACTTTTCTCGCGCGGCGGATCGCGATCCAGATTGAGGCACTGAAGTCCCCGCGCCGCGAGCTTCGCCACTACCGCCGCGCCAATGCCGCGGCTGCCGCCCGTCACCACAGCCACACGCGGCTTATCTCCGTTGGCCATCACACGCCCTTTAGTTTTTCGCGATAATTTGATTCTGTACGCCAGGACCTAACAACGGCCGCTTCGATGACAGCAAGCCCGCGCTCACACCCGCCCAACCTATCTCACCCGACAACCGTCCATACTCAATCTTCGGGCAGCGGTTCATCACCACCTTAAGCTCAGCCGCTTCCGCTATCCGAGCCGCCTCGTCGTGCCGCACCGACAACTGCATCCAAATCACTTTCAGCCCGAGCTTATCTTTCAGACGCACGCAGTCAGCCACAATCTCCGGCGCAGCGTCTGAAGCCCGGAACACGTCGACCATATCCACCGGCTCTTCAATCGCATCCAAC
>JABFRJ010000453.1 GCA_013141255.1 Hyphomicrobiaceae bacterium | reverse complement strand
GATCCAGCCATCAGCGCCAGCACGGCAGCTGCAGTCGTAAAACGCAAAAAATCCATGGCGACATATCCCTCAAGTGACAGTTATCTCATGACAGTGATCCTAAACGGGAGACCACGCTAGCACTCGATACGCCCGTCTCCAAGTCAGGACCGAGCAACTCTGAGAAGCCACCCACTGCATCCGTGTTGCACCAACCGCTATTGCGCCGCCCGCTCAGCCCAGAACTGCACCCAACCTGCGGCCCATCAACATTTTACCCGTCATGGCCACGAAGCTGGCGAACCTAGCAACCATCCACGCGTTCTCATCAGTCAGAAACATCTTGGCCTTCACCGACCACCCTCAGCGACCGCCAAGCCAACCCTGCCCGCGTAACAGTTTTGCGACAAGCAGAAGCCACGGCCACAGGTGCCACAACAGATCAAAAACATCGATCGGTGCCCACAACGTGCCCGCCGCAAGCATCTTCAATTTCTCCCAGATATGCGGTTCTGGAACAAACGGTGCCAACCCCAGCCCGACCACCAGCGCCAAGCACATCCACACCGGCACCCGATCGAGCTGCTCCAACAAACGCTCCATCGCCTCACGCAGCCCGCACCGACTTGGGATCGTAGTTCAACACCGGCGACAACCAGCGCTCAGTCTCTTCAATCGTCCACCCCTTACGCTTGGCATAGTCTTCGACTTGATCGCGTTCAACTTTCGCGACACCGAAATAGTGGCTTTGCTCATGACTGAAATAAAGCCCCGACACAGCCGCCCCCGGCCACATGGCATAGCTCTCCGTCAGCTTGATGCCCGCCTTCGCTTCCGCGTCCAGCAACTTGAAGATCGTGCCCTTCTCCGTATGATCAGGTTGCGCCGGATACCCAGGCGCCGGACGAATGCCACGATACTTCTCACTGATCAGATCTTCATTTGACCACGTCTCCGCTCCCGCATAGCCCCAGAACTCTCGCCGCACGCGCTTGTGCATATGTTCGGCCAAACTCTCCGCTAAACGATCCGCCAACGCCTTCAAGGTGATCCGCCCATAGTCGTCGGTCGCCTTTATATACTTCGCCAGCGCTTCTTCTTCGCCGATCCCCGTCGTCACCGCAAACGCACCAATCCAATCCGCAACCCCGCTGTCTTTAGGTGCAATGAAATCCGCCAGCGCCGTATTGGCCCGGATCTTCCCGTCCGATCCTTTGTTCTCGCGCGCAATCTGCTGCCGCAAAGTATGCAGCGTGGCCAATTTCTCCGTGCGCGCTTCCGACGTATAGAGCTGGATGTCATCACCGACGCTATTGGCCGGCCAGAAGCCAATGACCGCATTCGCCGTCACCCACTTCTCCCGCACCATCTGCTTCAACATCGCCTGTGCATCTGCAAACAACTTCTGCGCTTCCGGCCCCACCACATTATCGGTCAAAATCTGCGGATACCGCCCCGTGAGTTCCCATGTCTGGAAATACGGCGACCAGTCAATCGTATCGACCAGCTTCGCCAGATCGTAATTTTTGAATACCCGCGCACCGGTGAACGTCGGCTTTGGCGGCGGCGTTGCTTTCCAATCGATCTGAAACCTGTTCGCCCGCGCTTGTGCCAGCGGCAGCCGCACCTTCCGGCTCTCACCCTTCAGATAGTTCTCGCGAATTTTCGCATATTCACTGACGATACCTTCCACATACGGCGTTTTCTCAGTCGCCGACAGCAAGTTGGAAACCACCCCCACCGCGCGGCTCGCGTCCGTCACATAGATCGCTTGCCCCTTGACGTAATTCGGTGAAATCTTCACCGCCGTATGAATCCGGCTCGTTGTCGCCCCACCAATCAGCAGCGGCACATGGAAATCCTGCCGCTCCATCTCTGCCGCCACAAAGCACATTTCATCCAGCGACGGCGTAATCAAACCAGATAACCCGATAATGTCGGCTTTCTCGCTCTTCGCCGCTTCCAAAATCTTCTGCGCCGACACCATCACACCGAGATCAATCACCTCGTAGTTGTTGCACTGAAGCACAACGCCGACGATGTTCTTGCCGATGTCATGCACATCGCCCTTGACCGTCGCCATGATCACCTTGCCCGCCGCCGGACGTTGATCCACACCCGACGCCTTCTTTTCGGCTTCAAGGAACGGCTGCAAATACGCCACAGACTGTTTCATCACGCGTGCGCTCTTGACCACTTGCGGCAGGAACATTTTCCCCGCCCCAAATAAATCGCCCACCACATTCATCCCCGCCATCAACGGACCTTCAATAACATGCAGCGGCTTCGGCAATTTCTGCCGTGCTTCTTCCGTATCGATCTCGATAAAATCCGTGATTCCATGCACCAGCGAATGCGTCAGCCGATCCTCAACCGATGCATCGCGCCATTTGAGATCGACTTCGCGCTTCGCACCTTTCTCGCCCTTGAATTGTTGCGCGAGTTCGAGCAATCGATCCGTCGAATCCGCGCGCCGATTGAGCACCACGTCTTCGCAAAGCTCCCGCAGCTCCTTCGGGATATTGTCGTAGACCGCCAACTGCCCCGCGTTGACGATGCCCATATCCATCCCCGCCTTGATGGCGTGATAGAGGAACACCGAGTGCATGGCCT
>JABFRJ010000357.1 GCA_013141255.1 Hyphomicrobiaceae bacterium | reverse complement strand
GGTTATCGGTCGCTCAATGGCTGTTTATCAGACGGCAACATTTGGCGGCATGGCGTTGGGCAGCTGGCTCTGGGGAATGATCACAGACGCGAGTTCGCTTACTGTTGCCCTCTTAAGTGCTTCGGCCTTTGTCGTGGCAAGTCTTGCGCCGGGACTTCGCCAACCGCTCCCTCTTGAACTCGATTTGGATTTGACTAAACACTAATGTCACGGCGTTGGCATAAATCTTCGCACCCGTCGAAGCGGACAGCCTATAGCCAGTGCAGAGTTGAATCGCGCTCAATCCTCTCCCCACCAGTTAGTTTATCCGACCCGACACTTGCTGCAGTCAAGGACGCACGACAGCAAATGAGGTCCTGGGCAACTGGGTTTCCAGCACATGAGCCGGTTCTTTGATTTGCCGCTTGAAATTGACCTTTAACTGGCGCGGCGCGTTGAAATCGCCGGCTCAACACTTGCACAAATCTCAAGGCAGGCCCCGGTAATTTGCGTTGACCAATTGCTACCACTAAGACTTTTTACTCTGGTCGGAGCTGTTTGCATTTGCGGGGCGACGATTGACGGGCGAATTGAGGAGTGAGCGATATGGCCTACATCGCGGGAGCCTATGAGCACCCGACGCGGGATGCAGGCGATAAGACGCTGGCACAGTTGCAGATTGAATCGGCCTTGGGCGCACTCGCGGATGCCGGGCTATCAAAAAGTGATGTGGACGGCTTCTTTTGTGGTCCGGATGCGCCGGGTACTGGGCCCCTGTCCATGGCCGACTACATGAATCTCAATCTTCGTCACGTGGACACGACGAATACGAGTGGCTCGTCCTATGTCCTTCACGTGGCACACGCTGTGCAGGCGATCGCTTCCGGTAAGTGCAATGTCGCGCTCATAACGCTCGCTGGTCGGCCACGCGCAGATGGACGTCGCAAGGGCGCGCTGGTGCGGAATGACAATCCAAACCAGCCTGATTTTCAATGGGAACAGCCGTTCGGGATGCAGATCCTGAATATGTACGGTATGACCGCGATGCGTCATCGAGCCCTCTATGGCACGACTTCTGAGCAGTTGGCTTGGATCCGCGTTGCCGCTTCGGAGCATGCGAAGCACAACGAACGCGCAATGATCCGCAAACCTGTAACAGTCGAGGAGGTCGTGCAATCGCCACTCGTCGCCGATCCGCTACGTCGGCTCGACTGCTGCATTACCAGTGATGGCGGCGGGGCCGTGATTGTGACTCGGCCGGAGATCGCCAAGAGTCTTGCCAAGAGCCGCTCGCGACCCTGTGTCAAGGTTAAAGGCTCCGGTGAACGGCCGCAGCATCAGCAGGGCGGCTATTTTGAGATCACCGAGTCAGGTGCTGTCGTTTCTGGGCGGACGGCTTTCGCGGAAGCGGGTGTCCGGCCTGCCGACATTAAATATGTGTCCCTATACGATAGCTTTACAATCACCGTCCTTATCCAACTTGAGGACCTCGGTTTTTGCGCAAAAGGCGAGGGTGGGCGCTTCGTGATGGACGGTAATCTGATCTCTGGAATTGGCAAACTGCCATTCAATACCGATGGTGGTGGATTGTGCAACAATCATCCCGGCGCGCGCGGTGGAATGACGAAGATCATTGAGGCCGTGCGCCAAGTGCGAGGCGAAGCGCACCCAGCGGTGCAGGTGCCGAATTGCGATCTCGCACTCGTGAACGCGATCGGCGGTCAACTCGGCGTCAGGCACGCATCCGGAACGCTGATCTTGGAGAGAGATTAACATGACCGGACGAATTCCAAGTGATCCCCAACCTACCGCTGAGACGCAACCGTTCTGGGACGCCGCACGTGAAGGACGATTCCTGGTCAAACGCTGCCGCGCATGCACGAAGGCGCACTGGTATCCCCGCACGCATTGCCCGTTCTGCGCGTCCGCTGACACCGAATGGGCAGAAGCCAGCGGTGGCGGCACGATATATTCGTACAGCGTCATGCGGCGCGCGGATCCAGTTTACGTGATGGCCTATGTGACGCTCGACGAGGGGCCTACGATGATGACTAATCTCGTTGATTGCGATCCCGACGCGCTCGCAGTCGGCGCACGGGTCCACATCGCCTTTAAGCCCTCCACCGGTGGCTTTGCCATGCCGATGTTCAGTCCAGTCCCCGAGGCCCGATCATGATCGACAAGAGAGTACAGAGCGCTGCGCAGGCGTTGCAGGGTGTCAAGAATGGCTCAACGGTGCTTGTCGGCGGGTTCGGTCAGGTCGGCCATCCACTGGCGTTGATCGACGGCCTAATAGAAGTCGGTGCCACCGACCTTACAATTGTGAGCAACAACGCGGGCATGAAGACGTATGGCATGCCGCGTTTGATGAAACTGGGTCGTGTGAGAAAAATCATTTGCTCGTTTCCACGGACGGCAGCCGTCTTTTCCGAACTCTATGCGGCTGGGAAACTCGAGCTTGAGATCGTGCCGCAGGGGACGCTTGCCGAACGGATCAGAGCTGCAGGTGCAGGTATCGGCGGTTTCTTCACGCCTACAGGCTACGGCACGCTGCTCGCCAAGGGCAAGGAGACTCGCGAGATCGATGGGCGCTCGTATGTTTTCGAACACGCGCTTAAGGGC
>JABFRJ010000241.1 GCA_013141255.1 Hyphomicrobiaceae bacterium | reverse complement strand
GGCTCGCAAGTTCGATGGAAAGCAGGACGTTGCCGGCGGTCGCGTTGCGGTCGGATTCGGAGCGGACGACGTTGGCGACGTTCTTTTCTAGGCTGGCGATTTTGGAGGTGACGGGCTCGACGGCTGCGGCGATGTCGGCGGGTTTGGCGGTCGATTTGATGCGCGTGTCGAGATCGGTTTTCAAGGTGTCGACGGACTGGCGTAGGGCCGTGGTCTCGTCGGTCACAGACTTCATGGTTTGTTCGATGCTTTGAGCGCGTTGGGCGAGACGGGCGCGGTCGGATTCGTGCGTTTCGGACAATTTGGCGAGACGTTTTTCTACGTCTTGGCTGACTTCGGTTTTAAGCGATGTGGTGCGTGTTGTGAGGGCGGTGTCGAGGTCGCCGAGTTTAGAGGTGATTTGGGCGAGCGCGGGAATACGACCGCGTTGCGGGTCAGAGTTGGCGGCTTCGCCCAAGGTTTTTAATTGATCTTCGAGTTTGGCGATGCGGTCGGCGGCGGCTTGGGCTACGGGTTGTTGGCTCGCGAGTTTGCTATCGAGCGATTTGGCTTCGGCTGCGAGCTGAGCTTGAGCGGCGGTTGCGGCCTTGGTTGCATCTTCGATGCGGGCGAGGCGATCTTGGGTTGCCGTGATCTTGGCCGCAACATCGTTGGTGGAGGTTGTCTTCAGGCTGTTTTCAATGGTGGCGATGCGGGTCGATAAGATTTCGCTGCCGCGATTGTCGCCGAGGAGGCCGAGTGCTCCGAGGCCGCCTAGCGTAAGCACGCCACCGGCGGCGCCAGCGACGAGGGTTTGGAATAGGCCGCCGGATTTGGCTGAAGGGGCCGTGACTGATGGCGCAGATTTGTTTGCTGGTGACGATGTCGACGTCGTGGGCTTTGCGCCCGATGGCGGGACGGTGGCGGAGGCGCTGACCGCGGGTTTTGTATCGGCTGGTTTGGTATCGATCTTGGCTGCGTCAAGTTTGGTCGTGTCGGGTTTGGTTGGGTCAAGTTTAATGGACGCGGCCTTGTCGGTGGCGGCTTTGACCTCGGTCGCGGTTAATTCGATGGTGGCGTAGGGGCGCTTGCCATCTTGTTTGGCGTCAGGCGAACCGCCTTTGGATTTGTCGTTGTTGCCGTTACTCATCGGTACCTACTCCACAGCACTTTCAAGGCTGGATTTCTCACGATCTCGGCTCCCAGTCTACACCATTCCCGAGGTGCGGGGACAACTAGGAGATTACCTAGGAATTCGGGTATGCGAACGGCTTACGTTAACAACGCCAGCATGGCGTCGAGGGTTGGGCGTGCCGCGATCTCGATACGGATAGGGCCGAGCTTTTTGAGGGGGGCCGCTACGGCCGCGGAGAGGCAGACGTGGGTCAATTGGCGGGCTGAGACCTTGAGGCGGGCGCGTTCGATCAGGTCGACGTAGATGCGTGCGGTACGGGGCGAGAACAGGAGCACACCGTCAAGTTCGCCCGATGCGATTTGTTCGAAGGTGATGTCGGAGAATTGTTCGGCGGGGATCATGCGGTAGACGACGGGCTGGAGTAGGCGGAAGCCGTGGGCTTCTAATTCTGCGGCTAATTCACCGGCCAGCGTGTCACCGGCGAGATGGAGCAAGAACCCGGCTTGCGGGTCGCAGGCGGAGACGATCTGGGGAATGAGATCGGTGACGGTGCCAGCGCCAGTGACGATGAGTTTGAAACCGAGGGCGCGGGCTTCGTTGGCAGTGGCTTTGCCGACGGCGAACAAGGGGAGGTCTGAGGCGGCGCGATGGGCACGTTGATGTTTTAGGGCGCGGAGGCCGTTGCGCGAGGTGGCGATGAGGGCTTGGACCTCGTCGAGTTCGATGGTTTCGACATCGTCGAAAGCGGTGGTGAGAAGTGGTTCGACCACGGCTTCGTGATCGATCTGCTCAAGGAGGGCCTTGAGTTTCAGTGCGTCGGGTTCGGGGCGGGTGACAAGGTATTTCAATTTATGTCCTCACGCGCGCTGTTCGCGTCGCGATAAGCGACGCGGCGCACTCCGGACGGGGCGGCGCCTGCGCCGTTCGTGCAGTCGCACTCGTCGGCCCAAGGCCGAGCTGGGTTTGAAGTATTTTGTACTTTTGGCATCACGCACAGGTCGCACTCGTAGGCCCAAGGCCGAGCTGGGTTTGAGATGCAATAAAAAGCAGACGTATTGCTTGGTGTCATTTGTGTCATGGTCGGGCTCCGAGGAGGTCGGGGCCGGCGTGGCGGAGAATTTCGGCGGCGGCGTCTTCGCCTAGACGGATGGCTTCGCGGGCGGAGCCTGTGCGTTCAACTTGCACTTGGCGTTTTCCATCGGGGCTCAAGACTTGGCCGCGGAAGTGAATGGTTTGGCCGTCGAATTGTGCGAGACCGGCGATGGGGGTGCGACAGGAGCCGTCAAGGACACGGAGGAAGGCGCGTTCGGTGATGACGGTGATGTGGGTTTGTTGGTGATCGAGGCGGCTGATGGCAGTGGCCGCGACGTTGTCGGCGGCGCGGATTTCGATGCCGATGGCCCCTTGTGCGCAGGCGGGTAGCAAAGTGGTGTCGTCGATGATGGCGGTGGCACGGTCGGCGAGGTTCAAGCGTTTCAATCCGGCGAAG
>JABFRJ010000385.1 GCA_013141255.1 Hyphomicrobiaceae bacterium | reverse complement strand
GGAACGCAATTGTCACCAGCGCACCCACAATCTTGAGCGAGATCGCGACAACGACCGCGAGCAACATTACAAAAATCAGTGAAATACGGTCAATATTGATGCCTTCGGCTGCAGCCATATCGGGATGTACGGAAATCGACAATAATGGCCGCCAGATCTTTATCAACACCACTAGCGCCGCCAAGCCAGCAACAAAGATCCAAATAAGATCCCCGCGTGTAACTGAGAACACGTCGCCGAACAGGATCGACATCAGCAAATCGTTGCGCGCAGTGTTGATTTGCGAGGCAGCCACCACGCCAAGCGCCAGCGCCGCATGCGCCATCACACCGAGAATACTATCGAGTGGCACTTTGTCTTGACGGCTGAGTAGCACCAGCAGCCCCGACACCACCAATGTCGTGGCCAACACGCTGATCGTCGTGTTAATCGCAAACACCAGCCCAAGTGCCACACCAATGAGCCCACTCTGCGACACGGCCTCGCCAAAATACGCCATTCGGCGCCACATCACGAAGCATCCAAGAGGCGCGGCTATGAGTGCAAGCCCAAGCCCAGCGGCGAGCGCATGCAGCATGAATTGTTCGGTCATATAGCTGCGTCTCCGCCCTCGCGGCGCGGCACCGGCGCACCAGATAAATCGTGGCCGTGGTCGTGCGCGTGGGTATAAAGCCCAAGCAAACGCGCCGTCTTCGGCCCAAACAAACGCGCATACTCGGGATGCTGCGCCACTGTTTCAGGCACTCCAGAGCAGCATACATGTCCATTGAGGCAGAGCACACGGTCGCTCTGTGCCATCACCACATGCAAGTCATGGCTCACGAGGAGCACACCAATCTGGCGCTCGGTCCGAAGCCGGGAAATGAGCGCATAAAGCTCCGCTTCACCGACGTAATCAACACCTCGAACGGGCTCGTCCAACACCACCAGATGCGGCGATCGAACGAGCGCGCGTGCAATGAGCACGCGTTGCAATTCCCCGCCAGAAAGCTCAGCAAACTGGCGTTCCGCCAAACCTGCCGCGCCAACCTCGCTGAGTAATTTTTCAGCGCCCGCTAGGTCAAGCGAATGCCCACTCAGCGTCAAAAACCGTTGCACCGTCATCGGCATGGCGCGGTCAAGATCAAAGCGCTGGGGCACATATCCGATGACGAGCCCACCATGCCGTTGAATACTGCCATTGCTTGGTCGCTCGATGCCGAGAAGTAATTTGACCAGTGTCGTCTTGCCCGCACCATTAGGTCCGATGAGCGTCAGGATTTCTCCTGCACGGATGTCAAGGTCGACGGACTGCAAAATACGCCGCCGCCCACGATTAAAGCTCAGCTGCCGTGCGCTGAGGAGCGCGTCGGCGCAATGTGGTTGTGGAGGTCCGTGATCGTGTTCATGTTCCTCGTCGTCGTCGTCGTGGGGGTGGCGATGATCACGACCGTGATGCGATTGACCGCTCGTCCGCGCTGTTGGCAATCCAGTGACTGGTGCGGCTTCATCTCGACCGTCTACGGGGGCCGAAGCAGCGAATGACAAATCAAAGGGAGGGATCATGGTTGCGTCACCATGCCTGTCGCCTGCGCAATCGTTGGCAACGTCGCACAAGCCGGACATAATCCAGAGCCTTCCGCCACTGCAAGCGACAGTTTAAATCCGCAGGCAGCACTCGCCGTTTCCATAGCCGCGAAAATGTCCGCACCCGAAACTTCAATCACTGTTTGGCATCGCTCGCACACCAGTGCAATGTGTCGCTCCTGCCCCTGATGCGGCGCATGGCAGGCGAAGAATGCGTTTTTGCTTTCAATGCGGTGCACCACACCCGCAGCAAGCAGCGCATCAATCGCCCGATATACCGAAATCGGCGCAAGTCGTTCGCCCGATTTGCGTGCCATGCGGTCAAGAACCTCGTAGGCCCCAAGTGCATCGTGCGACCCTGCAATTTCCTCAAACACCCGCTGCCGCAGTGGTGTCAATTTGATGCCTTTGTCACCAAACGCCGTCCGCGCTCGTTCCAATGCAGATAGAACGCACGCCCCATGGTCATGTTGGCCATGATCGCGCGGTTCCATCGAATGCTGCTGATCGACTTTGGCTGACGGGGTCATGGCCTGCCCTCGGAAAACTGGCAAAACGATTGTCCAGCAAACCCAATCGCCTGCCAGGTACGTTGCCCGTTAATGCAATGATGTATCATTCGGTATTTATATCGCGCTGGTCTGAGGGATGCCAGCCTGGAGTTGCCTAATGTATCAGCAATCCACCCCCGAACGATACCAAAACCAGGACCTACCGCCTAAGCACCACCACAGTTTCAAGATGGCCAGTCCAGAGGAATTGGTCGATGGCCACCATTGGACCCAGTTTAAACCCGCCAGCCAACAGCGCACCGATATCTCGCGCCAGCGTCGCCGGATTGCAGGACACCATCACGACCGTGCCGATCTTTGACTTCGCCACTGCCTCCGCCTGTGCTTTGGCGCCCGCACGCGGTGGGTCCATCACGACGGCGTCGAAGTCAGCCAATTCCATCGGCGACAAGGGTTCCCGGAACAAATCGCGCAACAGTGTCGACACCGGTTTCAAGCCCTGCGAACGGTTAGCAGCCTCCTTGAGCG
>JABFRJ010000041.1 GCA_013141255.1 Hyphomicrobiaceae bacterium | reverse complement strand
CCCCCATCCCCCTTGAGATGCAAAAATGCCGCGCCATCCCGCACTTCAAACCCAACTCGGCCCGCCAATCCGAACCTTGCCCCATAGCCCTGACACAGCGTTTCAACAGATGGCATGGCGGATCTGGTATCCTTGTCTGGGGTCTGCTAGCGATGCTGGGTTCGAACTGAAGCCGCCAGCATAAGGCGTCATGGGCGCCCTCACCAGAGGCCCCAATGTTGGTCGAGCAAAGTCAGGGGATGGGGCACATGACAACGAATTCCACCACAGCTAGGGCGATCGCTGACGAATCCGATCCGCCACGCATGACCGGCGCCAAAATCTTTGTCACCACAGTGTTCGTCTGTCTCGGCCTTATCTTCTTAGCCTCCTCCGCCATCTTCGTGCACGAGTTCTCCTCCTCCGCGCTGCAACCTCTGCTGATGATGCACAGTCATCTCTTCGTTTTCTTCGCCACCCTGGGCTTACTCGCCCTCGCTGCCTTCCGCCTCCCCGCCACCGTCCTCACCCACTTCTATTGGCACCGCGTCAAATACGGCCCCTTGCGCTACCTGCTTGGACTGTTCGCCGTCATTGCCGCCACCGCCTATTTCTCCTACGGCCTCCTCACCCAACCCGATCGATCCGTCTGGGAACTAAGCCCACCAGTCCATCAAGCCACCCGCAGCGACCCACCCAACTGCGGCACCCCAGGCGTCAGCAACACCCCAGGCATCATCTGCCGTCGCGCCAGCACGCTCGCAGCCGTCGAGCAATTGCGCTCCGCCGCCACTCAACGCATCGGCCTCTCCGACTTCGCCCGCATCTGCAAACCCGACCCTTTGATGGAAGTCCCCGACACCTTCATCAAAGAACGCTATTGCTTCCCCGCCCTCGGCAAACTCTCAGGCAGCAACTGCTGCGACACTCAAAAGCGCTTCTCCCAAGTCATTGACCAGCAATGGACACAGCCCGACAACCGCTCCATGTCGAGCAACTTCGACCTCATCGCCTTGCCGGCCAAAACCTTCTTCATCATCGTCCTTCTCGTCATCGGCGTGTTGCTCGTTATCTGGCGCCGCACCCTCGACCGCGCCTACCCGAGCCTTGCCCCGGCCATCGAACGCTCGCTCTTCATCGGTGCGCTCGCCATGCTGCTCTGGCCCGCCATGGACTACGCCTACCTCACCGCCATGCAAACCTTGACCGGCCGCTGGTCCGGCCAACCAGAACTGCGTCTAAGCCTCGTCATCGCCCCTTGGGCACTCTTGATCTTGATGTACTTCCTCGCTCGCATGAGCCGAAAAATCGAGCGCATGGGCCAACTCGTCGGTGCCGCTGCCAGTATCGTCGCCGTCCTACGTTATGAGCAGTTGAACGATTGGGCCGTCCGCTTCGTCGGCATCGGCGCACCGATCTGGAGCGTGGCCGTTTTGGCCGTCACCTCGCTCATCGGTTACGCCATTCTCAAACACGGCCCCACCTGGGCCTCCCCCTCGCACCATTCCAATAAGTAATCCGCCACAAAACAGTCATCGAAAAAGCTGCTCGACGGCACGAGACACCTGCGCTACTGCGGTCAAAAGCCAAATCTCCGGGGACCCCGCATGATCACAATGTACGCAGCCGTCGAGGGCATCCTCGTCCAGCGCGACAGCAAGATGGGTATCGACCAATCCATTGTTTGGATCGACCTCTTAAACCCCACCAAAAATGAAGATCTTCTGATCGAAGAAATCCTCGGCATTTCCATCCCGACGCGGGAAGAAGCGCAGGAGATCGAAGCGTCGAGCCGCCTCTACGCCGAAGACGACGCCCACTTCATGACCGCCGTCACGTTACATCAAACAGATCCGCCACCCAACGGCGACAGCAAAGCCGCAAAAATTCCCATGCGCGACTACGCGCTTCCCAAGCAATCCCCCGTCACCTTCATCCTCACGCGCAAACACGTCGTCACCGTCCGCTACGAAGACCTCCGCGCTTTCCACCTGTTCTTGCAGCGCTCCAAGAAAAAAGACTCCGCCTGCACCGGCCCCGGCGCCGTCCTCGTCGGCCTACTCGAAACCATCGTCGACCGCGAGGCCGACCGCATTGAGCGCATCACCGCCGAAGTCGAGAAGCTCAGCCACACCATTTTCGACATGCGCGGCGGTGAGGCCTCCCGCTCCCGCCGCTATGATGTCGCCATCAAGATGATCGGCCGCGAAGCCGAACTCACCTCGCGCGAACACGAGAGCCTCCATTCCATCGACCGCGTCTTGACCTATCTCAGCCACGTCCTATCCGAACGCGAGGACGAAAAATCCCTACGCTCGCGCATTAAAACCGCATCCCGCGATCTGGTGTCCCTCACCCACCACACCGACGCGCTCTCCAACAAAACCCAGTTCCTGCTCGACGCCACGCTCGGCATGATCTCCACTCAGCAGAACACGATCATCAAACTGTTCTCCGTCGCATCGGTCGCACTCATGCCGCCCACGCTGATCGCGTCGATCTACGGCATGAACTTCAAACATATGCCCGAACTCGAATGGTCCTACGGCTACCCCATGGCCATCGGCCTCATGGTCCTCTCCGCCATCGTCCCCTTCGTCTACTTCAAACGCAAAGGCTGGTATTGAAC
>JABFRJ010000344.1 GCA_013141255.1 Hyphomicrobiaceae bacterium | reverse complement strand
GCCGACGAGCACGCGCCGTCAACGTCGTAGTCACCGAAAATCGCAACCGGCGCGGACGCTTCAATCGCATCCGCAATGCGGGCCGCCGCTTTGTCCATGTCGTGCAGCGAACTCGGGTCCGGCATCAGCGCTTTCAACGACGGATCGAGGAACACCGGCACCTCGTCGAGCTTGATGCCGCGCGCGGCCAGCACGCGCCCCATCAGATCAGGCAAACCATGGTGCTGGGACATCGCGGTTGCCAGCGCGTGCGCGGCGGGGCCGGCAAGGCGCTCCTGCCAGCGATACCCGCGCGCCGATTGGGTCACGCCCATGTAAGCGCCATCATCAATCTGGGCTTTTTGTTTCACCTGACGCACCGCGCTCATTGCGAATTCCCCAATGCAAACCAGCATCCCGTGCGCGTTGCGGCATGCCTATCATGACGCCTCGCAGACGCGGGATCTTTATACGCCAACGTTACCCGCAAGATCCCGTGTCTGCGGCGCACCACAAGAGTGCTGCACCGCGCACGGGATGACAGTTGTGGTTGGCACACGCATCAGCTAATCCGATTCGCACCACAGTTGCAGTTGCAGCTTGGCCGTGATGCACAGTGCAATTCAATCCGCACAACGCCCTGGACGCCCCCTGGACGAACGGCCTTGCGCCGGGTTAGCTGATCTGCAGTCGTCCGATTTGCCAACCTCGAGAAGGCCATCATGTCCAGCGCCCGTTTGAATGCCGTGATTGCTGCCCTTCAGAAGGTGCGCGAGCATATCAAGGACCTTGGCGACGATGAGGGAGATATTGAAGCCGCGACCTACAATCGCTGGATATCGATGCTGGAGGGGGTCGTCGAAGGCAATTGGAAAAGCCTCGAACTCGACGACGTGGAATACGTCCCAAGCATCATGCTGATGCACGTCGATGCGGCAATTGCATTCTTGGAAGCGCATCGCGAGGCGTGACGTTACTACGCCTTCCTAACAAACTCGCTTTTGAGCTGCATCGGGCCGACGCCGTCGATTTTGCAGTCGATGTCGTGGCCGCCGCTCCCGTCGATCAGGCGGATGTTGCGCACCTTGGTGCCAATTTTCACGACAGACGATGAGCCTTTAATTTTCAGGTCTTTGATGACCGTAACGGTATCGCCGTCCGTCAACACGTTGCCGACGGAGTCTTTCACAACCTTCGGGCCGTCGTCATCGTCGCCGGCAGCGGCGGCGTCTCCGCTCCACTCGTGCGCGCACTCCGGGCACACGAACAGCGCCCCGTCTTCATAGGTGTGCTCTGAGTTACACTTCGGGCATTTTGGGAGTTCAGACATTACAGACTTTCAATAGCATCCAGTGCGGGCGGGCCGCCCACGCGCACAAACCGTTAGCGGTCGATTTCCCCGAATACGATGTCGAGCGAGCCGATGATGGCGGATACGTCGGCGAGCATGTGGCCGCGGTTGAGAAAATCCATCGCCGCCAAATGTGGGAAGCCGGGCGCGCGGATTTTGCAGCGGTACGGCTTGCTTGATCCGTCTGACACCAGATAAACGCCGAACTCACCCTTCGGCGCTTCAACGCACGCGTAGACCTCGCCCTCGGGCACGCGGAAGCCTTCGGTGTAGAGTTTGAAGTGGTGGATCAGCGCTTCCATCGAGCGCTTCATTTCGGCGCGCTTCGGCGGCACAACTTTCTTATTTTCGGCCGACACCGGCCCGCGACCGTCCGCGGCTTTCAGCTTCTCGCAAGCCTGCTTCATGATCTTGGTCGATTCCCGCATTTCCTGCATGCGGATCAGATAGCGGTCATAGCAGTCGCCGTTCTTGCCGATCGGAATGTCGAAATCCATTTCCGCGTAGCATTCATAGGGCTGCGACTTGCGCAAATCCCAGGCGGCGCCTGAACCGCGCACCATCACGCCAGAGAAGCCCCACGCGAACGCATCGTCGAGCGAAACGACGCCGATGTCGGCATTGCGCTGTTTAAAAATACGGTTCTCGGTCAGCAAGCGGTCGATATCATCGACGACTTTCAGGAACGGATCACACCACGCCGCGATATCATCGACGAGTTGCTCCGGCAGATCCTGATGGACGCCGCCGATGCGGAAATACTTGGCGTGCATGCGCGAACCCGACGCGCGCTCATAGAACACCATCAGTTTTTCGCGCTCTTCAAAGCCCCACAGCGGCGGCGTCAACGCGCCGACGTCCATCGCCTGCGTGGTGACGTTCAAGAGATGCGAGAGAATGCGGCCGATCTCGGAGTAGAGCACGCGGATCAGCTGGCCGCGGCGCGGCACCTCGATGCCCAGCAGCTTTTCAGCAGCCAAGCAGAACGCGTGCTCCTGGTTCATCGGCGCGACGTAATCGAGCCGGTCGAAATAGCCAATCGCTTGCGTGTAGTTCTTGTGCTCGATCAGCTTTTCGGTGCCGCGATGGAGCAGACCGACGTGCGGATCGACGCGCTCAACCACCTCGCCATCGAGTTCCAGCACGAGGCGCAAAACACCGTGCGCTGCCGGATGCTGCGGCCCGAAGTTGATATTGAAGTTGCGAATTTCTGCTTCAGCCATTGTGGTTCCAGCAAGTTGCGAGTGCGGTGAGTGGTGAGTGGTGAGTGGTGAGTGGTGAG
>JABFRJ010000123.1 GCA_013141255.1 Hyphomicrobiaceae bacterium | reverse complement strand
GCTCTATTCATCAACCCTCGTCACCTTCGAAGACGACAAGGGCGCCTACGATCAAAAAGACGCCGAAGGCTTCATTCGACTCAACGCCCTCCGCCTCCGCACCCTCGCCATGCGCAACAAAGGCGGCAAGCATTGATGTCAGCGCTAGCGGGCGAGGGGCTCTGTACCTTCGTTGAGTATGTCTAAACACCGTTTGTAACTGTAAAGCCGGCCGCGTTGACGGCCGGTGATTTCTCTAACGATGCCCAATTTTTCAAGATGCAAAAGCGACGACTGGATCGTTGGTTGCGAGATTTTCAATCTCGCTGCAGCAGTAGGTACCGAGAGTAGCGGTCGTCGCTTTAAGTCAGCTAAAACTCGCAATGCCGTAGGCGCCGCACGCCCTAGTGAACTGACACTCAGTTCATCTTCATTGAATAATTTCACAAGCTTTTGCGCAGTTTCAAACCCCTGTTTTGAAGTCGCGATAACGCCTTCAAGAAAAAATGCCAGCCAATTTTCCCAATCGCCGTGTTCGCGAACCGATTGCAACAGCTCATAGTAGCGAGCCCTATTAGCTTTTAAGAATAAGCTTAAGTACAATGTTGGCTGGGTCAGCGCTTGATCTTCAATGAGCATCAACGTGATGAGCAGCCGCCCCAGCCTTCCGTTTCCGTCAAGAAATGGGTGTATTGTCTCAAATTGCACGTGAGCTAAAGCAGCACGAATGAGTACCGGATAGGTATCTCGTTGGTGAATAAACTTTTCAAGATCTCCGAGACATTCAATCAATCGATCCGGCGGCGGAGGCACAAAAAGTGCATTTCCTGGTCTTGTTCCCTGAACCCAATTTTGAGATGCCCGAAACTCACCCGGGTTTTTGCTAGCCCCACGTCCGCTTGTTAGAAGTTTTTCATGCATTTCTCTAATGAGTCGAAGCGACAATGGAAAGCCGGATCGGATGCGGTTTATTCCATGCTCCATCGCCAATACATAATTTGAAACCTCTCTCACGTCATCTACGGGGACGCCTACGGTCTCGTTGTCTTCGAAGAGCAGCAAATCAGAAAGAGTCGACTGCGTTCCTTCAATTTGAGACGAGAGAAGTGCCTCCTTACGGACGTACATCCAAATAAATAAATCAGTAGACGGCAAAATAGTCGCTATACCATCCAAGCGCCCCAGTTCACGGTTTGCTTTCTCGATAAGGTGAAGTAAGCCATCAAGTCTTAGGGCCGGTGCTGGCGGCAGTGGTCTCGGGACGTATGCATTGACGCGCTCAGAACCAAAGCTCGTCACAACCAAATCGCCGATCCTCTGTTTGTTCTCATCCTTCATGTGCGAACCTTTAACAACGAACCGCCTTATTAAAGGATAGCGCCATAAATTTTATTAGACAAGTTTTATTGTACGACTTTCAATTAATGACTCGGTCTTGACCCACATCATTGGCGCTCGCCCCACGCCCTGACACGATACCGGTCCCCGAACTGGCCCGAGACCCGACCGTGTCCTACCTCCTGACAGCATTCCAAGTCCGCACACTCCGCGCAGTTACCGTCGCCGCTGCCCTATTGGCAGGCTCCAACGCGGCCCAATCACAGTCCGCCCAACCGCGCACTGTTACGGCCGAAATCGGTCGCGCCATCGCCGAGCGCCTCTGCACCAATTGCCACCTAACCGACACACAGAAACCCACTTCGACAGCGCCCGCCGGGTCGCCGACCTTCGCCATCATCGCCAACAAGCCCGACCAAACCTTCGAACGCGTCGTCGGCATGATGCTGCAACCGCATCAACCCATGCCCGACGTCCAACTAACACGCGAAGAAATCCTCAACCTCGTCGCCTACCTCGACAGCCTCCGCCGCAAGGATCTCCCCCCACTACGCGAACCCAAAGGCGACGACCTCCCCAAGCCTACAGCGCCCGCAAAACCTAACGCTCCAAAACCTAACGCCCAAACGCAAATCAACCGGTCCCTCGCGAGACCGGTTGATGTGGCAGTCACAAGAGCGCGATCGGATAAGTGTGAAGCGGTTATCCGACAAATCGCGCACCAAAACAGAAGGCTAGAGCATGATCGAGCTTCAATCAAAAGCGATCATGCTCTAGAAATTCAAAGTGCTTACACAGCCTGCTTCAGTTCCTTCGCAGCGCGGAACGCGACCTTCTTTGAAGCCTTGATCTTGATGGCTTCGCCCGTAGCTGGGTTGCGGCCCATGCGAGCTGGACGCTTGCGAACCTGCAGGATACCGAGACCAGCCATCCGAATCCGATCGCCCTTCTTGAGGTGCTTCGTGATGCGCTCAACCAGTTCGTTGAGCATCAGGTTCGTCTGCTTCTTGTTCATCTGGTGAGCTTCGGCGAGATCATTGCCGAGGTTCTTGAGCGTGATCGTCGGTGCCTTAACTGCTTTGACAGCAGACTTAGCAGGAGCTTTGGCAGCAACTTTAACAGCGGCTTTCACAGGTGCTTTCGCGGCTTTTTTAGCCATGGTGAGATATCCTTTAAGTGGTGGTTTTGGAGCGGAGACGCGGGCGGCGCGTCAAATCGGGCCCATTCCGAATACAGTGATTTGCGAGCAATTGACTGTAACTCATTGGCATCACTCATCATTCCGTTTGCATAAAAA
>JABFRJ010000220.1 GCA_013141255.1 Hyphomicrobiaceae bacterium | reverse complement strand
CGGGACTCGGCATATTTGCGCGCCATGGCGACTTGATCGATGATGGATCGCTCATCCTGCAGATCGCTGGAAAACCGAGCGTAGATGGCCGCGCGCATGTGAGCCTCCTGCGTGTCATCGGCGGAGCGGGCTCAATGCTAGCCTTGGCCTGCATCCGATCCGGGCGTCAACCGCCATCCGAGATTATCGACCCATCGTGCGGATCGTGTGGATCTGCCCCGGTGTTGGTCGCCTGTCGTTCGGTAGCATCATCCTCCCCAGCGGCCTGACGCGCAAGCACGATGGCGAGCGCTCGGATCGACGCCATCGCTTGCTGGATTTGCTCAGCTCGAAGGTGCGCATCTGCCGGTGGCACAGCTTGGCCTGCGCTGGTCGTCTCCTGGGCTAGCAGGTCCTCGGGTGACACGACGCAGATGCTCCAACGCGATAACGCACGGCGAAAAATGCCGGGCGAATGGTCGCTTCAGAATGCCCGACGGCCACATGCCATGGAACGATGTATCGCGGTGAATGGGGTGTAGGCGGGTGTAGTACAGTGGCTGAACTCGGTGGTTCTGCAGGTGCATCACGTATCCAGCTGGGCAAGCCGCCCGACGACGTGGGGCGCATCCTCAACCATATCTCCGGCGTGTTCGGCGTGTTCGGCGGCGTGGCCGGCGTCAGCAACCGGTTCCAATATGTGCCCGAGATGCGAGATGCAAGTAGTGTTGGAAAAGTGCGGACGCATGGTCTCGATATGGGCAAACCGCCTTCCCTAGCGGTTGCCTATCCCCATGAATCGGTGACCCGAGTATTGTCACGCTCGCCACAGAGGCTCACGCTTGATATGGTCAGACCAACTGTCGATCAGACTGCCGATAGCGAGTGCGCCGTGCCCCCAGACCAGACTGAGTTCGATGAGACAAAGAAGCATGACCAAGCGCAAGCGGAAGAGCAAATCCGCCAGCACTCGCGTGTCGTGGACTATGCCATCCGAGAATATCCCATCGAAGTACTAGTCGAGAAATATCTCACCGGCAAAGACAACGATACCAACGATATATTTGTCCCGGACTATCAGCGAGAATTCGTTTGGACCCAACAGCAGCAGTCTCGATTTATCGAATCCGTCCTGATTGGCTTGCCAATTCCATATCTGTTTGTCGCAGACGTACGCTCTGAAGACGAACAAAAAGATGGCCGCCTCGAAATAGTAGATGGCACTCAGCGGATTCGAACACTTGCAGAGTTCGTTGAGGACAAACTAACGCTCTCTGACCTGGATAAATTGCCACTCCTTAATGGGAAACGCGCCACCGACTTGCTCCCGTCGAGACAGCGGCGTTTCAAAAGAACGACTATCCGCTTGATTGAACTCACGGAACATGCAGACGAAGAGACACGTCGGGATATGTTTGATCGCATCAACTCTGGTGGCGAACCTCTTAACGCCATGGAGACACGACGCGGAGTGCGGTCAGGGAAATTCATTAAATTCCTAGAAGCCATGGCAAGCAACGAGAAATTCAGGAAACTAGCTCCCTTATCGCCGGCCTCCGTCAAGCGGCGAGATTACGATGAACTTGCCGTCCGTTTCTTTGCCTACACTGAGCGATACGATAAATTTGATCGACGCGTCATCGATTTTGTTAACGACTACATCGACGACTATCAGAATGACTTTGACCCAACCAAGACGGGAGAAAACCTCAAGAGACAATGGGAAACCATGCTCGATTTTGTTGAAAAATCATTCAAATATGGTTTCAAGAAGGGTCCAAATAACAACAAGACCCCACGCGTCAGATTTGAGGCTATAGCTGTAGGCGTAGCCTTGGCTCTACAGAAGAAGCCAAAGCTTGCCTCGGATCCGCTGGCAACTGAGAAGTGGGCGTACGGCGAGGAGTTCAACGACTTAGTGGGGTCGGATGGAGCTAATTCGCGTCCGAGAGTAAAAGCCAGAATTGAGTTTGTCAGAGATAAGTTGCTCGGCGCATGAGGCCTTTTCTGGAAGAGTTCTACGACAGAAAGCGGGAGGTCGGTCGATACATGGCTGTACTCAGGCTTTCGGAGAAGACCATGTCCGATGCAACCAAGCGGCGCATGGAGCGGGAGGCGCGAATTTTTCGCGCGGCAGCCTTGTTGGTCATTTACAATGCTATTGAAGCATCAGCACGTTCATCGATCCAAGCGATTTACGATGAAATTGAGCAGTCAGCCACTCCATTCAGCGCACTGCATGAGGCCCTTCGTCGTCGAATCATAAAAGATTTCAAAGCGCACGCAGGTGAGGATGCGCACCAGGGCATGCAAAACGTAGCGGTAGAGATGGTTGTTGCAAGCTTCAATCCACGCCGCATTTTCAATGGCAACGTGGATGCGAGAGAAATAAAATCCCAGGCGACAGATTATGGTTTTGACGCATCCACTTTATATGCCAGCTCTAAGAACGGCGAACATCTTGTAACGGTCAAGAACAAGCGCAACGATTTGGCTCACGGCATTGCATCGTTCTCAGCAGTCGGAAAAGACTACACAGTGCGAGAGTTGCTTGAGATTGCGAAATACAGCATTGGCTACATGGAAGGAATTTTAACGAATATTGATAAATACCTTGATAATCGCGCCTACCTTTCCAC
>JABFRJ010000400.1 GCA_013141255.1 Hyphomicrobiaceae bacterium | reverse complement strand
TTTGCCGCACAAAATCGCTTTCGCAAGTTTAGCCGCCCTGACAGGTCCGTCAGCCGACGAATGGCGCCGCACGATTCTACTCCACGCCGATGTCTACACGCTTGGGGCTGATGCCCCCGATACCGACTTTAAAGATTTCAAAAACCATGTGCTTTTCCCCCGTGACGGCTATTGGGGTGGGGCACCCGATAAGGCGCAAATCTGGTATCGAAATCTCGTCTCCGCGCTGAAGCGTCAAGAGTGGGAAACGGCAGCCTACTGCGCCGGTGTTCTCACGCATTACGTCTCCGATGTCACCGATCCTTTTAATACCCAGTGGTCCGACGCCGGAGGCGCTCTCCATGCTGCCGTCCGACGCACCTTCCGCGAATCCTTCGAAAGCCTCGCCGCCGATACCCGCGCACTCCCCTCAGACAATTCCGCTTTCATCTTGGCACCCGAACCAGACTTCCTCGCTCGTGCCCTCGCCGCCGCCGCTGACCGCGCCAACGCCGGTTACGAAAAAGCCATCGCTCATTACGATTTGAGTCGTGGCACGAGTGACACTCGTGCGGGCTTCGATCCCGTCGGCCAACGCCTCGCAGCCGAACTCATCACCCAAGCCGTCGCACTCAACGTGGCCATCCTCGCGCGCGCCATTGCCGATGCCGAAGTGGCGCCTCCCGTGTCGCAACAGTCATGGAAAACCATCATCCATCACCTCGCCACAGCGCCCTTAGGTATGCTCGCCCGTTGGCGTCATAGCGCCCAGGAACGCGGCGACGTGCAAGCCATGCATGACGAAGTTGTCGCCACCGGCGGAGCCGATGCAACCTTGCCCGAACACGACCGCGCCATTCGCGATCTTTATCGCAAAGAAATTGTCGCCAATCGAAAAGTCGTGCCCATTGCCAAAGTCTTCCCCTTCGAGCCGAGCGCAGAGTCTGTGAAACGCGTCGAGCGTATGCGCCGCGCGGCCCAACCAACCGACACCACTGCTGCAGGCGAAGTGGTCGAACTCAATCGCGCACGCGTTGCAGTCGAGCCACCTCGCCCTGCCCCACAACGCATCGACGCTCCGCCGATCCGCCAACGCGTCGAAATCGCGCGTCAGATCGCCGACGAAGTGGCCGAAGAGCAAGCACTTGAAGCTGCAATGCGCTCAGCCGTTGGACAACCGGCATTTGCCACCCCATCAAACGTCGTTGCATTGCCCCAAAACAATGTCGCACTAGCCGCCACACCAACTTCGCTTCAAGCCGCTCCAGTAGCGCAACAACCAGCCGTCGCCGAAGCTACAGTCGAAGTCTCAAGCCCATCCGTCATCGAGCCGCCCGCCGCAACGACCGTCGCAACCCTCGTCTCAACCGACGCTGCCGCCACGAGTGTAACCAACCACATCCTCTTGTCCGCTGATCAAGACATCGTCGACGCACCATCCATCGGTCCCAAAATGGCTGAACTCTTCCGCGCCGTCGGCATCGATACCGTCGAAGATTTCTTACGCGCCCATCCGATCGCACTCGCCGCTCGCCTCGAACAAAAGCATATCGACGCCGAACAGCTCGAAGCCTGGCAGGATCAAGCCCGCCTCGTAATGAGCGTGCCAGGATTGCGCGGCACGCATGCTCAGTTGCTCGTCGGATCAGGTTATCGCTCGCTCGACGCCGTCGCCGCAGCCGACATCTCCAAGCTCTGCTCCGACGTTCTCACCTTCGCAACCTCTAAGCCCGGCCAGCGCATCCTGCGTGATGGAGCCGCACCCTCCGTCGAGCGCGTCCGCGCTTGGGCCGAGGCCGCCCGATCCGTCAAAGCCGCTTAAACCTTCTGCGCGATTGCCGTGTCAAAACTCTGTCGCGCCATTTCAACCTGATCAATGTGCGCTTCGCACCACGCGTCGAGCTTGCGGATAGCTTCCGCCAACGACCGCCCCAGCGGCGTCAACGCATAGTCAACCCGCGGCGGCACTTCATTGTGATCCACTCGCACGACCAGGCCATTGCGTTCCAACTCACGCAACGTCTGCGTCAACATCTTCTGCGATATTCCACCGATCCGCCGCATCAGATCTGAATTGCGCATCGGCCCTTGCCGCAAAGCTGGCATGATCAGCAGCGTCCACTTATCCGCCACCAGCGCCAGCACCGCCCGCGACGGACACGCCTCCGCATACACATTCGCATCGGCATCCAGACACGCCTTCGTCGCTAAGTTCCGCGGTCCCATGGCTCATATCCAACTTATAGGCACCAAAAGGTGCGTACTTTACCTTCAGTTCCTCTCTATCTATGTGGTATTACGCTGGGTTGCAAGCAGCCTCGGCACCAGTTTCCTCCTCCAAAACGAGAACAGTCATGAGCAAAATCGCTATCGTCTATCATTCCGGTTACGGCCACACCGCCGTCCTCGCCGAAAGTATCGCCACCGGCGCCCGCGCCGTCGCGGGCTCAGACGTCACCGTCTACAAAGCCGACGATCTAGCATCCCCCGATAAAGGCCCCTGGGCCGAACTAGCCGCCGCAGACGCCATCATTTTCGGCGCGCCGACCTACATGGGCTCGCTGTCCGCGCCCTTCAAACAATTCATGGATGCCTCGTCCAAGGCTTGGTACGGCGACGTTTGGAAAAACAAAATTGCA
>JABFRJ010000017.1 GCA_013141255.1 Hyphomicrobiaceae bacterium | reverse complement strand
GGTGCCACGCGCCGGGGGACCTGAAATGCTGTCCCGCGTCCAGCCGCAACCATCGTTAGCACCACGGTTTGTGAGCGATACTGGTGGCGAAGAGCCGATGCTTGCTGAAACCGAGCGGCAATTGGCGATGGCGGAGCGACTTGTGGCTGAAGGCAGTATCTTGGCCGCGCGTTCAGTGTTGACAGATTTGGCGGGTTTTGGGGACGCGCGCGCGTTGTTTGCCTTAGCGGAAACATTTGATCCGCACATGATTGCGTTTTGGCGGGTGCGGGTTCCGCCTGATCCGGAGGAAGCGCGACGTCTATATGCGGCGGCGGGGGAAAGTGGGCATTTGGATGCGGCGCGACGGCTTGATGCGCTGCCGTAGTGTTTGACCTGTGCCGTGCTTGAGTTAACGGATGCCTTACGGTTTTCATGATCTTCTGCTGGATGAGCGGGTGCAGAGCGGTCGTTCCCTTGGGAATTGGATAGAGTGAGGTTGGAGCTTTGGGCTCGCGCGGACAATCAGGTCATAGATGGGCAGGTCATGGATGGGACGCGCTGCAGTCGCGGGGCTTGCGACGGGTTGGGCGCGTCGCGTTGACGGTGGCGCTGCTCGCTATGGCAGGGGCGGCGATTGCGGCTGAGCGCATTCCGGCTGATATCGCTGAACGGCTGACGCCGCAGCAAGTACAGGCTTACAGTGGCTATCTTGTGCAGCGAAATGCGTTTGAGCGGCAGCTTGAAATGTATTGGGCGCTGGTCGAGGAGCGCCGCGAGCATCGCAAGCGAAAGTATGTCGCGAAAGTTCCGTTCGTGGCGGATGACTATGTGGCGCAATACCCGCCGAAGTATGTTGGGCCGCCTATGCCGGTCGATGTGCAAGTGATCCTGACGCAGACGCGACCAACGGTGCCGGACAAGCCGTTGCCTGGGTTGGCTGATTTTTTGGAGAGCGCACGTGCGGTCTATGGCTTTCAACCGACACTGACGACCGAGCGATTGTTTAAACGCGCGTATGCGCAAGACGCTCTGCAATCTGGTTTGACTAAAGATCAAGTGGTGCGGGTTTACGCACTTGAGACCGGTGGCCGGGGCACGTTTGATATGCAGGCGGGGATTGACCCTGATACCAAGCAAGGTCGCCCGATTTCGTCAGCTATCGGTTACGCGCAGTTGTTGCACGCGAACTCGGTGAGCGAGCTCGTCAAGCATGGTGACGGGTTTATTCAACGGCTCTATGGCCTCGCGTCGCGCAGTGATGTGGTCGGACCGCGGCGGGCTGCGATTATTGCCAAAGCCAATGTGTTAAAGGCGATGTTGCGTAACGCGAAGATGGTGCCAAATGAATGGTCGGCGCATCAGCAGATGGCCAAAACGCCGAATGGTCTGGGCATTCATGCGCTCAATCTTGATGCCGATGTGGGGCCATGGTTGCAGGTGCTGAAGCTGCGCGGATTGTTGGAGACGGCCGCGCGCGAGGCGGGACGCGGGCGGCTGACAGGCGCGGAACTTGAGTTGATGAACCTCGCAGGGCCGCGCACGGGGCTTGAGATGATGCAAGCTGTTGGCCGTACCATGCCGACGTCGAATTTCTTTTCGCAAGGTGGGTACTATCGCAATACCATTGTGCGGGAAAAAAATGGCATGCAGCTGTTGGCTGCCTTAGAAGAGCGCATGGAAGCGGGGCTCAAGAAGCCAGGGTCGATTGAGTTTGCGCAAGTTTTCGACGAGGTCGCGCTGGGTGTAGCGCCGTTGCCGTCTGGTGTTGGTGGGGCGTTGCCTGCTGCGAGTGTAAAAATGCGCGGTACGGTTGGAGTGCGTGGGGACGCCTACGTTCCGCCTGCTTTGCCTACGTCGCAGCCGTAATTTCTGAGAATAGTCATAAAAAAACGCCCGGCACTTGCGCGTCGGGCGTCGCAATTTGTGACCTCAAGTCTTAGAACGTCAAACCTGCCTTGACGACGACCCAACGACCTTTTTGCACCTGCTGAACCGATGTGATGGTCGATGCGAGGTGATTGGTCTTGGAGAACTTAGTTGGTGGCGAGTTGAAGATGTCTTGGAAGACGTCGCCTGATTCAAGCGCATCGATCAGCTTCTGGCCGGTCAAATCCTTGCCTGCAAGTTTGGCGTAGTGTGCAAGGGTTACGACGGCGTTGTAGCCGATGATGGCTTGGGAGTTGGCTGCGGTGTTGTGCATTTTGCGGAAGGCTTCGAGCCAAGCTTTGATTTTCCCTTGGGCTGTATCTTCGTAGGGGATTTCAAAGCCGCCAGCTGAATAGAGGCCTTCGACTATTTCTTTGCCAAGCGCTGGGACTTCCAGCACGTTCACCGGTGTAGCGCCGAGCCAGAGGGTTTCCCAACCGATTTTTTTGGCTTCGGCCATTGCACCGATGGGTTCGCGGATGACAGCACCGAGCACGACGAGTTCGCAGCCGTCGGCTTTCATCTTGGCGACCGGAGCGGAGAAATCAGACGTGCCGCGTTTATAGGTCGTGACCGATGCAGCTTCCATCTTCATGGCTTTGAGGGCGTTGTTAAAGCCGTCAAAGACGTTTTTGCCGTACTCGTCATCTTGATGGAAGATACATGCTTTTTTGATTTTCTTCTCAGTGATCATGTATTGCGTCGCGAGC
>JABFRJ010000474.1 GCA_013141255.1 Hyphomicrobiaceae bacterium | reverse complement strand
TTGCCGGTCGCACAGTTGCCTACCACAGCGACATCCCCATCGGAGCCAACTTAGTTCGATCGAGCGTCATCGATAAAATCGAGCACAAGACAGTGCCGTCGGGCCCGCTGGCATTTGTGACGATCCGTCACGAACTTCAGGTGAACGATGCGGCGTCACCCGCTGTCGTGGAAAAACAAACCTTCGTGCTGCTGAGCTCGGCTGGCGGTGCGGCCAAACGTGAAACTTCGGATGACAACTCAAACACGCGACACACCAAGATCGTCACACCCGACGATACAATGTTGTTTCAGTATTCAGCGCTCGGCTTCAACTCGCACAAGATCCATCTTGATCGTGGCTACGCGCGCGATGTTGAGGGGTTGCCTGATCTCGTGGTCAACGGCGGTTTGACGACACTGCTGCTGACCGAATTCTTGAGGTGCGACATCGGACTTGTCCCCAAATCGCTGAAAGCAAGATATTCGACGCCCTTGTACAGCGGTCGTCCGGTTGCGCTTGCCGCGGTCTCCGACGGCGCACGCTGGATACTGAGCGCGCGCGATGACGCGGGCATCATTGCCGCCAGTGTTGAAGTGGAGGCCCAATGAGCTTTGCACCCCTTGAAGGCTTCAGAGTACTAGATTTGACGAGTGTCGTCGTTGGTCCGGTCGCGACCTGGAGGCTTGGTCAGTATGGCGCCGAGATCGTTAAGCTCGAAAGTCCCGAAGGCGATCTGATGCGCGGTCTCGGCGGTTTGTCTCCGACGGGACAGCATTCGGGCGCATACCTTCATTTCAATCGCAACAAGCGAAATATCTGCCTCGACCTCAAGCAACCTGGTGCACGAGATGTCATTGATCGTCTGGTTGCATCTGCCGATGTCGTCGTCGCCAATATGCGCCCGCAGGCGCTTGAACGGCTGGGCCTTGATGCAAAGTCGATCCGCACCAAACATCCTGAAAAAATTCACTGCCTCATCAGCGGTTACGGAACAGACGGGCCATACTCTGGTCAGCCAACTTATGACAGTGTCGTGCAAGGTGTCACTGGGATGGCCGGACTGATGCTCGCGCGGGATGGTGCGCCTGTTTACGTCCCGATGTTGATTTGCGATCACGTTGTCGGCGAGATCGCGGCTGGCGCCATTCTAGCGGCAATACTGAAACGGCGATCGAGTGGCGATGGCACAAGCATCGAAATTCCCATGTTTGAGACCATGGCGGCGTTCGTCCTGCAGGAGCATCTGGCGCAGCACAGTTTCGATCCGCCCGTTGGACCGATCGGCGATCAGCGCCTCCTGAGCCCGCACAACAAGCCCGTGCAGACAGCTGACGGCTGGATCTCATTCACGATCAACACCGACTCTCAAGTCCGCGCCTTCCTGAAGGCGAGCGGACGGAGCGAGTTACTGGACGATCCGCGATTTGTGAGCGTCGCCTCGCGTGCAAAGTATGTGAATGAGTGGTTTGCAGTCCGCGGTAAGCCATTGACCGGCAAGACGACGGCTAAGTGGTTGCAGATATTTCAGGCAGTCGATATCGCAGCGATGCCCTGCCACACCCTCGAAACGCTGAAGCACGATCCACACCTCGAAGCGGTGGGTCTCGTCACGTCAGACCAGCATCCGACCGAGGGGCGCATCGCCGCTATCCGGTCATCGATACGCTTTGACGACACTTACAATTCACCCGGCCAACCATCGCAATCGCGCGGTCAGGAAACACGCGCACTCCTCGGAAGCCTCGGTTATGCACCGGTTGAGATCGATGCGCTCGTGAATTCCCGCACGGCCCGTGCCTTCGCAGAGGACCAGTAAGATTATGCTGCTCAAAGACAAAGTCTGCATCGTTGTCGGTGCCGCGTCGCTCCGCGGCATAGGCTACGCTACGGCTGAGCTATTCGTGCGCCACGGCGCCAAGGTCGCCGTCGTCGATGTCACCATGAACGACGAAACAACCAGCTCGATCTCCGCGTCGATCTCTAAGGCAACGGGCATCGACGCCAACGTGCATGGCGTGCCTTGCGACATACAACAGAGCGCCGACTGCGATCGCGTCATCGAGAGCGTTGTGAAAAAATTCGGCCGGGTGGATTGCCTCGTGAACTGCGCCGGCATCGTCAAAGCGCAACCGCTCTTGTCGATCACAGAGACCGACTATGACCGCATTCTCGACGTCAATCTTAAGGGGACATTCAACATCTGCAAAAGCGCCTTACAGGTGTTCGCTGCACAGAAAAGTGGTGTCATCGTCAATCTCGCCTCGGTTGCGGCGCAACGCGGTGGTGGCCTCGTCGGTGGCGCCCACTACGCCGCGTCAAAAGGCGGTGTCGTCAGCCTGACGCGTTCGATTGCGCGCGAGTTCGGCCCTCTCGGCATCCGCGCAAACACAATCTGCCCATCGATGATCGAGACCGGGATGTTGGACGGCAATGTAACGGCGAAGCAATTCGAGGACATTGTTGCTGCGATCCCCTTGAAGCGTGCTGGTAAGCCGTCGGACATCGCGGGTTCCTGCCTGTATCTCGCTTCTGACCTCTCCGCCTACGTCACCGGTGCAACGCTCGACGTCAACGGCGGTAGCCACATCCACTGAAGCGGAACGCAACGGGGACTATATCAAATGGCGACATATTTTG
>JABFRJ010000375.1 GCA_013141255.1 Hyphomicrobiaceae bacterium | reverse complement strand
ACTGTAAAACAGCTCAAATGAGAGCCGATCTCGTGGCCAGCCCAATGCACGCAACGCCTCCATACCAGATTTTAACATCGGTTTCGGTCCACACATATAGACAACCGTGCTGGGGGCGAGCGTACGGAACAAGCCCTCGACATCAAAAAAACGTCCGGTTTCCGCGTCAATTTGGATCGTCTGTTGCCCCTCGCATAAGCTCTCGATCTCTGGCAAAAATGCGAGATCGGCGCGTGCACGCGCAGCGTATGCAATGCGGAACGGACGCTGAGCGGCTTTAAGCTCCGCCGCCATCGACACCAGCGGTGTAATCCCGATCCCGCCTCCAATCAGTGCCACTGGCGCAGGACCAGCTTTCAGCGGAAAATCATTCTTAGGCGCATCCGCCCCAACGCGATCACCGACAGAAAGCGCATGCATCCAACGCGATCCTCCACCACCATCGACGTCAAGACGTACGCCCAACGTATAGTGCGTAGGGTGCGCCTGTGCCGCTTCGGGCGTGGACCGCACAAGCGAATACTTACGCGGCCCGACATCGGGCACGGCAACGGTCAAATGCGCGCCCGCCGGAAAGTTCGGCAACGGCACCCCATCTGCTGACGCAAGCATGATGCGTCGGATGAGCGGCGTCTCCGAATGAAGGGCGGAGACAATGAGATTGAGTGATGCCATCAGACGGTAGCCTCGGGTGTGCAATGAGCAGCTGAGTTGCCATCAGTTTGAGGTTGTGGACCCAGTGTCGCAAGTGTTTTCAGCGCGCCATCAAGGGTATCGCCATTTTCGTCCGCAAGCGCGGCAAGGTGCAAGCGTTTAACCCACTGAGCCGCGTCTGTCCGATGGGCCACACGTTGCGCACCAATAACCACCTTATCAAACTTCGACTGGCCCCGGGCTATGGTGTCGGAGTAACCTTTGATCAACCGTCGCGCCATGACAACTTCTTTAGCCAATGCCGGGTTAAAGACCGCGTACCGCCGAACATCATCAAGCCACGCATCAATATGCGCCATCTCGCGCCCGTGCCTCAGAGTGCCGCGCCGTTTGGATTTACGACCAGCAATGAGGTGCAACTGCATAAACCCAAAAATTGTATTGGTTCGAATGCGGCGCCCGCGATTGACAACCCGATCAAGCAGCTTGAACAGCCGTGGGCGGCGTTCAATCGCAGCACCCAGCCCTGCCGGAAGTGTCGCGCACACCTCATCCAGTCTAGGATGAAAGAATTCCGTCGTTTGTAAAATCTGCCGCTCCGGTACAATCGCAGCCTCAGTCGAAACACGTCGCGCCCGCGTCGTACGCGTCTTCAAATCAGCCACACGGATCACGTCGTCGTAGGCCATGGCGCGCGCGAGATGTCGCGCCGTTTCAATGGTGAGGAGGAACCCTGTCGCAGAGCCAACATGCGCCCGATCAATCTCCGAAATGCCGCGCAGTACAGTCAGATACTGCTGCGCATAGTCGGTATCTTGATAGTCAACCAAATGCTTGATCCCGACCAAGGCCATGCTGTGCGCCTCAACCGGAAGTTCGCCGCGAATACGCCCAAGCAATTGATCAAGCGCCGCCACACCGACCGAGCTTGGCAACGACGGCAAACCAAGAGCAGCACTCGCCGTCGGTGTGATGACACGCTGTGGCGACGCACGCACGAGGTCGTAGGCCCGCGCAAATGCCTTCAGACTGGCCTCGACACCAAGCCCGCCGTCTCGAATAGCCTGCTCAAAAGCAGTGCGCTCAAATGGCAAACCACCCGATGCGGCAAGTGCGCCGAGCAAACTCGCAGATATGACACTCCCAGCGTTTTCGGCGACGCGCGCGAAGTCCGCCACAATATGCCGCCGCGCCGCAACAGCGTTGGCCTCATAAACGGCGCCACTGTCCGCGATACCATCACCTGGCTTCTCTTTTTCGGAAATTGCAAACGCCCTTTGCGCTGAAGCAATCAGCAAAGTCTTATCAGGCGTCACCAGGCCGCGCAAAATTGCCCGCCCCGCTTCCATCAATTCCGACGCGATGACGATGTCCACGTCTCCCGTGGTCGGCATCAGCGCCAGCACCGGCATCAGTCCGGATTGCCTCTTGATAAGTTCGAGATAGTAGATTGTCGCACCCGTGCGCTGTGCCACACCCGGTACCGAGGTCGCTTGCACGCAATATCCGTGCGTGCGCCCGACGCCCGCGATCCAATCCGCGAGCACGCCTCCGCCCTGACCACCCATGGCCACAATAGCCACCGTAATGGGACGGTCTGAGCTCAAGTCTCTATGAGGAACTTGGCCCATCGCACGCCTCAAACCGGAAACACAAGGCGTTGACGATCGCGCCGCGCGGTCAACCTGCCAATGACTGATCCTCGCACACGTGCCAGTAATCGATCAAACCAGTTTGGGTTATGTACAATGTCGGCGCGGTAAAACGACGGGCAGAGCACCGCCGCATCTGCAACTTCTCCGCAGTTCCCGCACCCGACACAGCTCTGATCAATTGACGCGACTGGATCAAGCTTAAGCGGATCGCCTGTGTGTTTGACTGATAGCGACGGACATCCAGAAAGGCGAATGCAGGCATGGTCTCCGGTACAAAGATCCTCATCCACGCCGAAGCGCTGCCGCACAACACGTTGACCACGCTTAATCGCGGACTGGATCAACGGTCGCTCGCGCCGTTGTCGATTGAGCATGCATTCCGACGACGCCACGATAACTTTTGGTCCCTTCACCGGGGTCGTCAACGCCTCGCGAATAGTATCGCGCATTCGTCCAACGTCGTAGGTCCGATCAATCTCGCGCACCCACTCCACCCCCACGCCTTTGACGGCGCGCGCAATAGGCGCATTGGTCTGACGATTTTCGTTGCCAGCGCGCGACGATAAAATATCCTGCCCCCCAGTCGCAGCCGAGTAGTGGTTATCGACAATAAGCGTAAGCCCATCTGATTTGTTGAAAACCGCGTTGCCAATGCCCGAGGTCAGGCCGTTGTGCCAAAACCCACCATCCCCCATGATCGCAATCGACCGTTTATTTGCCGAAACATTAAAGGCTGACGCCGACGCCGTACCCAAACCATAGCCCATCGTCGTCGTGCCAATATTGAATGGGGCGTTGATCGAAAACAAATGACAACCGATGTCCGCCGCCACGTGATGCACGCCGAGTTCCTTCTCGACCAGCTTCAACGCCGAAAAGATCGGACGCTCTGGACAGCCGGTGCAAAATCCAGGTGGCCGCGCCGGAACAACCTGCGCCAAAGCTTTGACCGCCGGATGCTCAAGCACCGGTTTCGCGTCCGGTATCCGCACATCATTGCGCAGCATCGTGCGCGCGTTCTCCGCCACGAATGCTCTGATGCCATCCAGCAGGATGCCGGTGGTGTACTCGCCCGCAGCTGGTAGCGGTCCTTTGCCGAATACGGCTGTCTCGATATGCGCCTTGCGTAAAATCGCATGAATTGCTGGTTCGATGTAAGCCGGCTGCCCTTCCTCGACAACTAAGATCGCGCGCTTGTTGCGAGCGAACGCAACGAGTTCGTCATCAATCAGTGGATACGTGACGTTCATCACATAGAGTGGAACGCGCGTAGTGCCGTACGTATCCGCAAGCCCCAGCAATGACAAGGCACGTATCACGCTATTATACATGCCGCCTTGCAGAACAATCCCCACATCTGCGCGCTCGTCGCCGAAGAGCTCGTTGAGCTTGTGTGTCTTGATAAATTCAACCGCAGCTGGCCAACGCTTTTCAACCTTTTCTTTCTCATGCAGGTACGATGCAGGCGGCAACACAATACGGCCAGTATCACGGCGCGGATTGTTCAGCGCGTCAGCAAGCGTAAACGCAGGACGCCTGTTATCCTTGGCCACAAACGAACCCGTCACATGGCACGCCCGAATGCGAACCCCCAGCATCACAGGCGTGCTGCTCGCCTCCGAGAGCGCAAACCCGTCTTCAAACGCCTTCACAATCGATGGCAGATTGGGACGTGGGTCAAGCAGCCAGATCTGCGACTTCATGGCGAAGGCATGGCTCCGCTCCTGCATGATCGACGAGCCCTCACCGTAGTCTTCGCCGACAATCACCAGCGCACCACCCGTCACGCCGCCTGACGCTAGGTTCGCCAAGGCGTCCGCCGCCACGTTAGTGCCTACTGTTGATTTGAACGTGACCGCGCCACGAATGGGATACATAACCGACGCGGCCAAGGTCGCAGCAGCCGTCGCTTCGCTCGCGCTCGATTCAAAATGCACACCAAGCTCGCCGAGAATATCCTGCGCGTCGGCCAGCACGTCCATCAGATGCGAAATTGGTGCGCCTTGATACCCTGCGACATAGCCAACACCGCATTGAAGCAGCGCCTTGGTGATCGCAAGGATGCCTTCCCCCTCGAACACGTCACCGGCGCCGAGCCTTAAATCCTGCACTTCGCGCGCAAAGGATCGTTCTGCCATGGCTCAGGTCCGCCTCTGTTTGGCAAGCACCGCTGTCGCCTCAATCTCGATGAGCGCCCTGTCCTCGATCAGTCCCGCGACAACAACCATGGTCATGGCCGGAAAATGTCGTCCCATCACGCGTCGATAGGCTTCGCCCACTTCGCGTTGCCGCGCCACGTATTGCTTTTTATCAATAACGTACCAAGTCAGGCGCGTTATATCGGATGTCACCCCGCCCGCAGCCGTCACCACAGCAACGATATTCTTGAGCGCCTGCTCCATCTGTTCAATGAAATCATCTGTCTCAAATACTTGCGCCGCCGTCCAGCCAATCTGCCCACCGATAAACAATCGGCCATCATCAGTGAGCACGCCGTTGGCATAGCCCTTGGCTGCAGCCCATCCCTCTGGTTGGATTACTGAATGCATGAGCGGTCCCTATCTTCCAAATTCCAGATCACAATTTATCTATTGCGCAGTATCGCGCAATTTGAATCGTTGGATTTTGCCCGTCTGCGTCTTTGGCAACTCATCGCGAAAGACAATGCGGCGCGGATACTTGTAAGGCGCAATAGTCGCCTTGACATGATCTTGTAACAGCTTGGTCAACGCATCAGATTGCAACACACCCGGTTTCAACACCACATGCGCTTCCACTATCTGCCCGCGATCCTCGTCGGCAGACCCGATCACCGCACATTCCGCCACATCCCCGTGCGCCAGCAGTGCGGCTTCAACCTCTGGCCCAGCGATGTTGTAACCCGCCGAAATAATCATGTCATCGTTACGCGCGGCAAAATGGAAATACCCATCGGCATCTCGCATGAAGCTATCACCGGTGATATTCCAACCATCGATGACATAGGCGCGCTGCCGCTCATCCGCGAGGTAGCGGCATCCCGTAGGGCCGCGCACAGCAAGGCGCCCAACATCCCCAACGGGCACCTCGCGCATGTCGCCGTCGACCACTTTAGCGTCGTAACCCGTGACCGGTTTGCCGGTGCACGCAGCTTTTGAGTCGCCAAATCGGTTCGAAATGAAAATATGCAACAGTTCCGTCGCGCCAATGCCATCAAGCATCGGCTTCCCGGTTTTCGCAATCCACGCGTAATAGACCGGCGAGGGTAACGTCTCGCCAGCTGAAACCGCCGCCCGCAACGACGACAAATCGGCACCTTGCTCCATAGCGTTGAGCATAACCCGATATGCTGTCGGCGCTGTAAAGCAAACAGTCGCGCGATGCTCCTGGATCAGCGCGATCAGGTTCTGTGGTGACGCATTTTCCAATAGTGCCGCCGCCGCGCCAAACCGCAACGGAAATATAGCAAGTCCACCTAAGCCAAAGGTGAAAGCGAGGGGAGGGGAGCCCACAAATACATCGTTAGGTGTTACACCGAGCACCTCACGCGCATACCCATCAGCAATAATCAACAGGTCGCGATGGAAATGCATGGTCGCCTTGGGTTCACCTGTGGTTCCCGACGTAAATCCAAGCAGCGCAACATCGTCACGCCCGGTTTTTACAGGAGTATAGCGCACTGGTTTGTTGAGCGCGACGCGGTCGAGTTCTGCATCGTGGTTGGCCGTCCCATCAAAGCTGACCACATGCTTTAGAAAGCGACTATCCTTCGCGCAAGCTACCAACTCATCCATCAAGCGCGTATCACACAGCGCGAGGCTGATTTCAGCCTTGTCAATAATTTTCGAAAGTTCGCCCGCGCGCAGCATCGGCATCGTATTGACAACCACCGCGCCTGCTTTCGTCGCCGCCAACCAGCACGCAACCATCGCGGGACTATTCGGCGATCTGATCAGTACGCGATTTCCTGGTTGCAGGCCATAGACTTCGACCAGTGCGTGCGCGAGCCGGTTGGTCCAGTCGGACAGCTCCTTATACGTGCGCTGCCGACCATTCCCGATCAATGCCGTATGATCACCAAAGCCCTTGCTCACCATCCCGTCAGTCAATTCAACGGCAACATTGAGATAGTCAGGATATTGAAATTCGGCTCGGTCAAGCAGCAAATCTGGCCATTGCTCGAACGGCGGCAAATGATCACGCGCAAACGTATCGACATGCCCACTTGGCCCAAGCGGGGCATTGACGTGGCGCCGAGGCGTCAACTCAACCACCACTGGCGGCTTCTGCAAGGGCCTGACGTGCGATAACAATTTTCTGAACATCCGAGGCTCCTTCGTAGATCCTTAGTGCTCTAATTTCTCGATAGAGGCTCTCCACGATGTGTCCTTTGCGAACGCCATCGCCACCATGCAATTGCACGGCAGTATCGATTACCTTTTGCGCTTGCTCAGTCGCAAACAATTTCGCCATCGCCGCTTCGCGCGTCACCCGAGGCGCACCACTGTCCTTGGTCCACGCCGCTCGATAGACCAGCAAAGCCGCCGCATCGATGTCGAGTGCCATGTCGGCCAAATGTCCCTGCACCATTTGCCGGTCAAACATTGGTGCACCAAAGAGTTTGCGCGATTGAACGCGCACGAGGCTCTCATCCAATGCCCGACGCGCAAACCCGAGAGCCGCAGCGGCAACTGTCGAGCGGAATACGTCGAGGACTGACATAGCAATTCGAAACCCGGCACCAGATGGACCAATCAGCGCCGATTGCGGAACTCGGACGTGATCGAATCGCAAGTGCGCAAGTGGGTGCGGAGCAATGGTCTCAAGTCGCTCAACTACCGAGAGCCCTACGCTATCCCCTGGTACAATAAATGCCGACAAACCCTTCGCGCCTGGCGCCTCTCCAGTCCGCGCAAAAACGATGTAGACGTCTGCGATGCCACCATTCGAGATCCAGGTCTTCTCACCCGATAGCACATACGATCCGTCCCGCAGCGTCGCCGTCATCGCAATATTAGCAACATCCGATCCCGATTGCGGCTCAGTCAACGCAAATGCCGAAATAGCCTCGCCGCGCCGCGTGCGCGTCAGCCAAGCCTGCTTCTGCGCGTCCGTACCGAACAGTGAAAGCGCACCCGTGCCAAGCCCCTGCATTGCAAATACAAAGTCGGCGAGCCCATCGTGCCGTGCCAACGTCTCGCGGATCAAGCACAATGTCCGCACGTCAAGCACGCTGTCTGCTCGATCCGGGTCAACAGCCGAATGCAAAAGCCAACCACCATCTCCGAGCAGACGCACGATCTGCCGACACGCATGATCCGTGTTCGCGTGATCAACAGCGCCGAGAGCGTCGTGCGCCCACGCGTCGAGCGCGGTGGCGAGCGCCTTATGACGGGCCTCAAAGAATGGCCAATCGAGGAACGAGCGGTCTGCCATCAGTTGCCCTCAAACACAGGTTTTTGCTTGGCGACAAAGGCATTGTAGGCGCGGCGGAAGTCCTCGGTTTGCATGCAAATCGCTTGCGCCTGCGCCTCTGCCTCAATGGCCTGATCGAGGCTCATGTTCCATTCCTGGTTGAGTTGTGTCTTCGTCATCATGTTACCGAAACTCGGGCCCGCAGCGATGCGTTTGGCAAGCTCCACGGCCTCTCGCTGTAACTCAGCGCCCGATACAATGCGGTTGAAAAAGCCCCATGCAGCGCCTTCCTCGGCACTCATAACGCGACCCGTATAAAGTAAATCCGCCGCGCGTCCCTGACCGATGATCCGCGGCAGCATCGCACATGCGCCCATGTCACAGGCAGCAAGTCCAACACGCGTAAATAAAAACGCTGTCTTCGCCTCAGGCGTCCCCACGCGCAAATCAGACGCCATAGCCACAATGGCACCAGCACCGACACAAATGCCGTCAACCGCTGCGATGATCGGTTTGCCGCAGTTCAGCATTGCCTTGACCAGATCGCCAGTCATCCGCGTGAATGCCAATAGACCCTTCATGTCTTTATCGAGCAAAGGTCCGATAATGTCGTGCACATCGCCGCCCGAACAAAAGTTCCCACCATTTGATCCAAACACGACGGCCTTGATGTCGTCGGCATAAGCAAGCGCACGAAACCAATCGCGCAGCGCAGCGTAGCTCTCAAAGGTCAGTGGGTTCTTACGCTCAGGCCGATCAAGCGATACGATGGCAATCGCCCCCTCGCGCGTAAGTTTAAAGTGCGGACCGGCGTCAACAGGTGTCATGGCTTTTTGTCCTTGCTATCCAAACCCCGCGCTATGGTCTCAAGCAAACGGTTCAATTCGTCGGTTTCAGCGCCATCAAGCGACGATAGCAGGTCATCAACCCAGATCTCGTGCTCAGACGCCAGTGCTGCAAAGTAGTCCCGCCCCTTGCGCGTCAGTCGTACTTCAGTGGCTCGACGGTCGTCCGCAACAGGGATGCGCACAAGGTGGCCATCGTCCGCAAGACGGTCCACAATGCCCGTCACGTTGCCGTTAGAGACAGCGAGTGCGCCGGAAAGTTCGCTCATGCGCAAGCCATTCTCTGAGCGGTAAAGCGCAGCCATGACGTCGAAGCGGGGCAGCGTCGTCTCGTGCCCATCGCGCAGATTGTTGCGCAACTCAGCCGACAGCAACCGTGAGACCTTGAGTATGCGCAACCACAGCCGCAGTCGTCGTTTCGACAGCGCATCAACCGCAACGCGTTTGGCTTCAGGTTTTTTCACCCTTCGCCCCCCGAGATGGCAAGTGCCTGCCCATTGACCGATGCAGCAGCGTCCGACGCAAGCCATACCACCATGGCAGCAATCTCGCTCGGTTGAATAAATCGCTGTTGCGGGTTGCCGGACTTAAGTGCAGCGGCGGCTTGCTCGCGCGACCGGCCGGTCTTCTGCATGATGGTCGCAATCGATTGCTCAAGCATCGGCGTTTCAACAAAGCCCGGACAAATCGCGTTGACCGTGATGTTGCTCTGTGCCAACTCCAACGCCAGCGAGCGCGTCAGGCCGATAACCGCATGCTTGGCTGCGACGTAACCCGCAACATATGGATAGCCCTTAAGTCCAGCGAGCGAGGCAATGGCTATCATCCGACCTCCACCAATCGTCTGCATGGGCAGTAGCGCAGCGTGCCAGACATTGAACACGCCGACGAGATTGACATCGATCATCTCGCGCAATGCACGCGCATCCATTTTGCCGAAAGCTTGACTGTGCGCAGCGCCCGCATTGGCGACAACAATACGCACCGGTCCGTGACGCCGCGATACATTGGAAAACATTGCCTTGACCGCGTCCGCGTCGGTCACGTCACAGATATGGGTATCAATCCGCAAGTGCCCCGCCGCAGTCTCGGCCAGCGCCTCAGGCCGCCGTCCACAAATGGTAACCTGTGCTCCGTTGTCCGCCAGAGCCATAGCAACAGCCGCCCCAACGCCCGAGCCACCACCCGTCACCAGCGCATGGGTGCCATCAAGCGACATCATACCTTCTCCGGCGCAATGTCGACGCGCTCACTCAAGCGCCAGAGCTGATCCCGTCCGGCAAGATACGGCAACGGCCATGCTTCTTGTCGCTCGCCCTGCGCCGCCGCCGCGTGCAATGTCCAATAAGGATCGGCGAGATGTGGCCGCGCCAGACATACAAGGTCTGCTCGTCCCGCCATCAAAATCGCATTGACTTGATCAAAGTCCGTAATGTTTCCAACAGCCATAGTCGCGAGACCGGCTTCCTGCCGAATACGATCTGAAAATGGTGTCTGGAACATACGGCCATAGACAGGCTTGGCATCAATCGATGTCTGCCCCGCCGAGACGTCAATAATATCAGCACCCGCATGCCCAAACATGCGTGCGATGACCACGGCTTCGTCCGGCGTGACGCCATCGTCACCCAGCCAATCCGTAGCCGAGATACGAACAGACATTGGTTTGTGTTTAGGCCAAACCGCACGTATCGCGGTGAAAACCTCCAGGGGATAACGCAAGCGGTTTTCGAGTGAGCCGCCATAACTATCGGTCCGAATATTCGAAATCGGCGAGATGAATGATGACAGCAGATACCCGTGCGCCGCATGCAATTCGATCATGTCGAAGCCAGCGCGCTCAGCCATTTGAGTCGCGGCCACAAATTGATCGCGTACACGCTCCATATCAGCTCGATCCATCGCTTTAGGAACGGCATTGCCGCCCGACCACGCCACGGCCGATGCCGATAGAACCGGCCAATTATCATGGACAAGCGGCGCGTCCATCCGCTCCCAACCGAGTTGTGTTGAGCCTTTGCGACCCGAATGCCCAATTTGGCAGGATATTTTCGCACTCGTTTCCGCGTGCACGAAATCGACAAGTCTCTTCCATTCAACCTCGTGTTTCGGCGCATAAAGCCCGGGGCACCCTGGAGTAATTCGCCCCTCGGCCGACACGCACGTCATTTCAGTAACAACCAGTGCAGCCCCGCCTTTCGCGCGTTCGCCATAGTGCACGAGATGCCAATCATTCGGCGCACCATCGCGGGCTTTGTATTGCGCCATGGGCGAAACCACCACGCGGTTCTTAAGCGTCATATCGCGCAGCTGATAAGGCGCAAACATCGGCGGTCGCACTGGGGCGCTTGCTGCCACACCAGCTTGAGATTGGAACCACCGCTCAGCCCCACCAACCCAAGCGCGATCCCTCAGTCGCAAGTTCTCGTGACTGATCCGTTGCGAGCGCGTCAGCAGTGAATAGGTGAATTGTGTAATATCCAGCCCAAAATAGCGCTCGACCTCCTCGAACCATTCCAGGGAATTGCGTGCCGCTGACTGCAAGCGCAACACTTGAATGCGTCGCTCGGATTGATACCGCTCAAACGCGCTTCGAATATCAGGCTCACTATGTAAGTAGTCGGCAAGCGCAATGGCGCTTTCCATTGCTAGCTTCGAGCCAGAACCGATTGAGAAATGAGCCGTTGCCGCGGCATCCCCCATCAAGACGATATTGTCGTGATACCAATGCTCACACAACACGCGCGGGAAACTCATCCAAGCCGAGCCACGAATGTGCTTCGCGTTTGACATCAATCGATGTCCGCCAAGATGAGTGCAGAAAATCTCCTCGCACGCGGCAATCGACTGCTCTTGGGTCATCTCGCCAAAGCCCCATGCGGTCCATGTGGCTTCAGAGCATTCAACAATGAAAGTCGCGGTATCTTTGTCGAACTGATAGGCGTGCGCCCAAACCCAACCTTTTGTTGTCTGCTCAAAAATAAAGGTGAAGGCGTTGTCGAATTTTTGCAGCGTCCCAAGCCAGACGAACTTGCATTTCCGCATGTCGACGCCGGGTTGGAATTTGTCGGCCAGTGCCATCCGAGTCTTCGAATTTAGCCCATCGGCTGCTACAACAACATCGTAGTTGGCCGAATGTTGCTCGGCATCGCCTGCATCAGTGCCGAAGATGAGGTGCACACCAAGCTCTCGTGCTCGCGCTTGCAACAATAACAGCAGTTGTCGACGCCCGATGCCGCAAAAGCCGTGGCCTGATGAGACGACGCGCTCACCTGATTTGACGACCGCGACGTCGTCCCAATAGGCAAAGTGTGCACGAATGGCATCGCCACTGATCGCATCATTGCGGCGCAGATTATCCAGCGTTTCATCCGACAGTACGACGCCCCAACCGAACGTATCATCGGGTTGATTGCGCTCTATGACCGTCACGTCATGCGTGGGATCGCGAAGTTTCATCGAGATGGCGAAGTACAGGCCCGCCGGCCCCGCACCCAGGCAAAGGATTTTCACAATCATCCTCCATCGCACCGCTCAACCTACCAGGAGACTACGCCGACCGTCGAGATGCTTCAAGCCTAAAACATCTTGGAATCGCAAAATTTCTCAAGCACCTCGGATGAAGTTATTGGCGGGACTGGAAGGCATTGCGTTCAAGTTGTCTCTCGCTCACCGCATAGCTCCCCGCCATTGGCTTGCTTGACTGGACGAGCGATCGTTGCCTAACGTGCCGACCTACGCTGCAACCTTCAGCCCTGGAACATCAGCAATGACGAAAGCGCGCGCTAAACCTTATCGCGGCGTCTTCCCCGTCGTCCCCACAATCTTTGATGAGCGCGGCAATCTCGATCTCGCAGGGCAAAAGCGCGCTGTCGATTTCATGATCGACGCAGGTTCCGATGGGCTCTGCATACTCGCCAATTTCTCTGAGCAATTTGTCTTGACTGACGCCGAGCGCGATACTGTGATGGATGTGGTCTTGAAGCACGTCGCTGGTCGCGTCCCCACCATTGTCACAACCACGCACTTCGGTTCGGCTATTTGCGCTGAGCGCAGCCGCCGCGCCCAAGACATGGGTGCCGCGATGGTCATGATCATGCCACCCTACCATGGTGCAACCTTTCGCGTCCCTGAAGCGCGCATTTACGAGTTTTACAAAACCGTGTCCGACGCCATCCGCGTCCCGATTATGATTCAAGATGCGCCCGTCAGTGGTACCCCCCTCTCCGCGCCGTTCCTTGCGCGCATGGCGAAAGAGATCGAACACGTCTGCTACTTTAAAATCGAAGTCCCGTTTGCCGCAGCAAAACTGCGCGACCTCTTGAATCTGGGCGGTGACGCCATCGTCGGACCTTGGGATGGCGAAGAAGCCATTACCTTGATGGCCGACCTTGACGCGGGCGCGACCGGCGCCATGACCGGCGGTGGTTATCCCGACGGCATCCGCGAAATCATGGACCCGTGGGCCCGCGGCGACAGAGCGACTGCGAAAAAGGCCTATGCCAAATGGTTGCCGCTCATCAACTACGAGAACCGGCAATGCGGCCTCATCGCGGCCAAGGCCTTGATGCAAGAG
>JABFRJ010000293.1 GCA_013141255.1 Hyphomicrobiaceae bacterium | reverse complement strand
GTGCGGAGGCGGCCGGCGGCGTCTTTCGGCGCGCAGGCGGCGGCGAGGTCGGCGGCGGGGAGCAGCTTGGCGAGATCGATGCCGGTTGAAATACCCATGTGCTCGAAGGCGAAGACGAGATCTTCGGTGGCGGTGTTGCCTGAGGCTCCGGGCGCGAAGGGGCAGCCGCCGAGGCCCGCCGCTGCGCCGTCGATCACGTCGATGCCGGAGTTAAACGCGGCAATGGCATTGGCGACGCCGAGGCCATAAGTGTCGTGGCCGTGAAACGCGAAGGTAATGCGATTGGAGCCGAAGGCGCTAACGACGCCCGCCGTGAGATCGGCGACATGGTTGGTGGCGGCGCGACCGGTTGTGTCGCAGATGGCGACTTCGACGTCGGACGCTGTGGCGAGCACGCGTTCGAGTGCGCGGTAAACATCTTTTTCGGCGATGCGGCCTTCGAAGGGGCAATCAAAGCAAGTGGCGAGGTTGAAGCGCAGTTTGACGCCCGAAGTTTTGATTGAGGGCCAGGCGGCTTCGAATTCGCGCATGCTGTCGGCGTGGCTGCGGCGGACGGTGTTTTTGTTGTGCGTGTCGGAGACGGAGACGACCCAGCTCAATTCTTTGACGCCGGCCTTGACGGCGCGGTCTGCGCCTTTGGCGTTTGGCACCAGGACCTGCACGCGGACGCTGGCGGGGATTTTTGCTTTGGCCAAGATTTCGTCGATGTCGGCCATTTGTGGGATGGCGTTGGGGGCTACGAAAGCGCCGATTTCGAGCCGTGCGATACCGGTGGCGGCGAGGGCATCGATGACTTCGAGTTTGCGCGCGGTGGGGATGAATTCCTTCACCACCTGAAAGCCGTCGCGGGGCGCGACTTCGACAATTTCAACACGGGTGCGGGTTTCGGCCATGGTCATTTCCTCAGATCGTTTCCTGTGAGCGGCATACCACATTTCTTGCGCCACTCTTCGGGGATGATGTTGATTGCGAGACCGTCGCCTACTTCGACAAATCCCATTTGCCTGAAGCTCCAAATGTAGGGTTTGCAATCTTTGACGGCGACACCGTGGGGGTCACCGAACTGAACGTACGGAGCATTGAGGATGGACACACGGATTGGTTCAGCTCTGACATAATCTGGATTGAATTTGGCGATGGCGAATGACTGTGCGTACGTCAAACCTATGAGCGACACGAACCAAATCCAAGTAACACCAGAGAGAACGACCATGGTCGGCTGGAGCAGTGACCAATAACCCGGAGATATTGATCTAAAACTGTCGTCGTATTTTCTGATTGCATATCTAGCGAGCCCAAGCCCCACAATGGCCACGACGATGATGGGTGCCCACGCAGCGGTGTTGAACGGGTGGCGCCAGCCGTAGACTATTTTGAATGGATCGCCCCACAAAATGAAAGTTATCAGACCATAGGCCACGATCGCGAATATCCAACGCAAACGAAATTGCTCCTTTTGCGTTAGCATTAAATCAAACCATCCTGTTTCATGGCGGCGAGGTCGGTTGCGGATTTGCCGAGGAGTTGGCTGTAAACGTCGTCGTTGTGTTGGCCGACAGTGGGGCCGGCCCAGCGGATTTGGGCGTCGCGGTCTAAGCCTTCGATCACGGGCACGACGCCGGGATGGACGACGGGCTTGGCGAACAGCGGATCGTTGACGAGGGGGAGCATGTCGCGGGCTTGATATTGTTTATCGGCGGCGATGTCGGCGACGGTGTAAATCTTTGTGGTTGGGATGTCGGCGTCTTCCAGCAGTTCGATCAAGTCGTCGGCGTTTTTCTCAATGCTCCAGGCGTCGATGATGGCGTCGAGTTCTACGCGGTTTGTGACGCGGGAGGGGTTGTCGAGAAAGCGCGGGTCGGTGGCGAGTTCGGGTTGGCCCATGACGCGCGTCAGATTCCGGTAGATGGCTTCTGAATTGGCGGCGATGAGCACGCGCGCGCCGTCTTTGCTGCGATAAGCGTTTGATGGTGCGGCGGTTGGCAGGTTGGAGCCTTGGGGGTGGCGGACTTTGCCGGTGTAGGCGTATTCGGGCACGATGCCTTCCAAGAACGAGAGCACGGCTTCGCCGAGCGCCACGTCGATGACGCGGGGTTCTGTGCGGTCGGTCATCTTGGCTTCAAGGATCGAAGAGACCGCACCGAGCGCGCCATAGAGTCCGGCGATGCTGTCGCCGATAGAGATGCCGGCGCGCACGGGGGGAAGAGTTGAGATGTCTTGCGGGTAGGCGCAGAGATAACGTAGGCCGCCTTTGGCTTCGCCGATCACGCCCCAACCGGCGCGTGGTGCTTCAGGCCCCGTTTGGCCGAAGCCGGTAATGCGCACGATGGTGATGCCGGGGCGGACTTTGTTCATGGCCTCGGCGGTGACACCCCACTTGTCGAGTTGGCCGACTTTTTGGTTTTCGATGACGCAATCGCATTGAGCGATGAGACCGAGCAGAATGTCGCGTGCGCCTTTGTGGCGGAGGTTGAGGGTGACGGAGCGTTTGTTGCGACCATGCACGCTCCACCACAGCGATTGGCCGTCGATGCGTTCGCCCCAAGAGCGGATGGGGTCGCCCACTCCCGGTGGTTCGACCTTGATGACGTCGGCACCAAGATCGGCGAGTGCGCGGGCGGCGAACGGC
>JABFRJ010000336.1 GCA_013141255.1 Hyphomicrobiaceae bacterium | reverse complement strand
CCGTACTACTTCCAATTCGCTTGATTTCCGTATTCCACCATGCTTCGAGGACCGGAAAGTTGGTAATTTCCCTTGCCCTGTCGGTCAGCCAGCCTCGGACGCGGCGTGCGACGGCCAATTCAAAGGCGCGGCCTATCCCGTTCTGCTCGGACTCATTCTTATTTTTACTAGCATCGCGGACGCCGCGTGCTTTCTTAGCAACGGCCTGGGCAAGGAAAAAGAGAGCGGTTAGTTGTTGCTGATTTGTACCGTTGCGAGAGGCACAAGCTTCGAGCATCTGCGTTTTCCAGGCGTTGAATTCATCAGGGAGCAAATGCTCCGCCGCTCTTGGATTGATTTTGCCGTCCTTTGTATCGGGTAAAGCAGCGAGCGTTCGGTACCTTTGATGTGCTTTCAGTGTTGTGTCGTGATCAATGCCGTATTGGCCTGCGCTACAGTCCATCCAATCAATGTTATTCTGTACTGCTGCTGCTGCTGCTGCTGGCCAAAACTGCTTGGCATTGTTGCTCATCTTTTTATATCCACGGCAAGCCAGGACTTCGTCGAGCGTCAGTCGCGCCTTTCTGTAAGGTATGCGTTGCTTGCCACCTCTGATGCCTTGCCCCCAAAACCATAGTTCTGCCGGTTGGGCTTGTCCGTAGATCAATGGCGTTCCTTGTGGCAACGCGTGGCTTAATGCCAGCAGCGTTGGCTTCTGACCGCCATTGCCAACGAGGACTTTCTCGAACCGCGAATAGATGGCTTTCTCCAGCTCTGCGGCGACGGCTTTCGCGCAATCGTCGGGATCGTCCTCGACTTCAACAACCTTGGCGAAGCTCGTCACTCCAAGGTTTTTGAGCAATTCACTCGGCTTATCGACCCAATTCTTGTTTTTCGCCTCTGAGCTGACCAACCAGAGGATCTGATCCTCATTTGTGTTTTTCATCTCAAGGATTGGCGGAATATTTGCAATCCGCTCCTCGGTAGCGATCGCAATAAACAGCCGAGGTTTGTTCGACATGCGTGTGAACTCCTGGACGAGTTAGAAGCAACGTTGTTTTGACTGCGCTAGGGCGTGGTCGGCATCATTATGCGCAGAAGAGCACTGGGATTGGATTGCAAAAAGAGATGTTCCCAGCTTGCACAAGCGGACGCAGCTGTGCAAACTTAAATGATTAGAGTTGCTGCATCCTGCGTCGTTGTTGGAGCTGTCGCGTAATGCCGGATCAAACTGACGCATCCTATTTTGCCTACGCATTCGAAGCAAAGTCGATCCAAACCTACTTGCTAAGCGGCGGTAAACTCAGAGACATTGTTGGGGCCAGCGACCTTCTCGATGCTCTGTGCGACGGGCCTGATGCTATCCTTGATGGTGCTATGGCGACGTGCGGTCTGTCCGACAAAGACTTCACCCGCCGAGCAGCAGGTGCCATCATCGTACACTGTGAAAAACGCAAGGTTCTAGAGGCATTCCGAGCGCTTTGGACGTTGGTATTCCAGCAGCATTTACCGGGTATGGATTTCGCCGATGCCCTAGGGGAGGGCGCGAGTGCCAATGCGGCGATCAAAGGCGCGACGGGTAAGCTGGTTGCGGCTCGCAATCGCCTCGCGCCTTTGGTTCCGCTGTCGTCACCACTCTCTCAACTGTCACCGCGAACTGGTGGGCCAGCGGTGGAGATCAGCAAAATAGACGGGACAAGCATTGACGAGGCGACGGCTCGGCGTAGGCATAGGACGCTCGTCGGGCCAGCCGTTCGCGACCGCCTTGCCAAGCGCTTCGCATCAGACACAATGCGGAATAATTCTGCTAAATCCTATGTGTGGCCGAAAAATCTCGACGCCGTCGATGCGGCTGATGATTCGGACGAGAAAGCGTTCTTGGCGCCCGGCGAAAATGCGACGATTGGGGTCGTCCACATTGACGGTAGCGGCATAGGGAAGATCTTGCTGGACCTCCGCCAGAAGTTGGAAAGACGCCAGGACGCAGGCCCCATCTTTCGTGCATTCTCCGACGCAATCGCGTCCGCAATGCAGATATCAGTGCAGCACGCGGTCGATACAATTCTTGAACCCGCCACAATCCAATCAACCGACCAATCCGGCCGCGTGATCGACATCATTCCCGCGCGACCGATCGTTCTGGCTGGGGATGACGTGACCATTATCGTGCGCGGCGATCTTGCCATAGAATTCGCAGAGGCCGCGATTGCCAAGTTTGGTGAGGTGTCGAGGATCACTCTCGAGAAACTTTGGAAAGACACGAAACTCGACAGCAAAGACCTCGGGACACAACTCAGCGCCGGCGGTGGTATTGCCTTCGTTCAGGCCAAACAACCCTATGACCGCGCCTATCGGTTGGCAGAAGATATCGCCGCCTATGCCAAAGGCGTGGCTAAGTCATTGGCGAAAGACAAAGGTGAGGCGCTACCCGATGGCGTGCTCGCCTTCCACCGAATGACAACGTCGATGTTTGGACTTTACGAGCAGGATGTTATCGAAAGGGAACTGACGGTCACAGTCGACAGTACCGACAAACGGTTGACGGCAATGCCCTATACGATCAGCTCGAGTTCGAACGACCGACCGAAGCTCACGGATCTGAGAACGCTGAAGGATCTCTTGGTTGAAGACCAGCTCTCGCGCGGCCCATTGC
>JABFRJ010000034.1 GCA_013141255.1 Hyphomicrobiaceae bacterium | reverse complement strand
GACCGAATTGTGACACATCGCCGATCACGGATTATTTCAATCCCGGGTTCGTTTGATTGCGTACAAATGATCGACGGGACCATGCCCCGCGCCGAATCTTAACCCTGTCCCCGCCGCCAACGCCGCGCCCAAAAACGCCTTCCCCGCCACGACCGCATCCTCAAGCGCCAGCCCCTTAGCCAACTGCGCCGCAATCGCCGCCGACAGCGTGCAGCCCGTGCCGTGCGTATTCACCGTGGCGATGCGTGGCCCCTTGATCATCGTCACGCCATCCGCAGTCACCAGCACATCAATCGCCTCACGATCACTAGCATCGAAATGCCCGCCCTTAATCAGAACCGCTCCCGACCCAAACCGCAGCAACGCCTTGGCCTGCGCCGCAGCCTCATCCAGCGACCGCGCCACGGCTCCATCAAGCAGCCGCGCCGCCTCATGCAGGTTTGGTGTAATCAGCACCGCCTTGGGAAAGAGATCGGCTTGATAGGCCACAACCGCATCCGGCGACAACAGCGCGTCGCCCGAGGTTGCCACCATCACCGGATCGACAACAACCGGGATGTCCGGCGTCAACGCCAACCGCTGCGCCACCGCCCGCACAATCTCCGCCGTCGCCAACATCCCCGTCTTGATGGCGCACACATTGAGATCAGAAATGCAGCTTTCAATCTGCTGCACCACAAACGCAACGGGCACCACATGCACGCCCTGCACACCCACCGTATTCTGCGCCGTCAGCGCCGTCACAACACTGGCCCCATAAACGCCAAGCGCCGTAAACGTCTTGAGATCAGCCTGGATACCAGCCCCACCCGAGCTATCCGACCCCGCGATGGTCAACACCGCAGGCACGCGCGCATTATCCGCTGCTACAGTGCGCGCACCCGTTTGCACTCCAATGTGCGCTGCGGTCATTTGCCCGCGCCCTTTTTGAGCAATTCAGCATTCAAACCTTTGGGCGCCACCCATTCTTCAAGCAGCGCCAATTGCGGAAAATGATCGAGCAACCACTGCCCACCGATGTTCATCCAGCCAAACAGGAACATAATGCCGGTGAGCACCAACGCCGCCCCCATCGCCTTCTCAACCCGCCCCAGATGACGGCGAAATTTCTGCATGAATGACAGAAACGGTTTGATCGCCATGGCGGCAGCAACAAACGGGATCGCCAACCCCAGCGAATACAGCGCCAACAGATACACACCCGCCCGCAGACTGTTCTCATTCGCAGCCAACGTCAGCACCGTGGCCAGCACCGGCCCCACACACGGCGTCCACCCAAAAGCAAACGCCAAGCCCATCACATAGGCGCCGATGTTCGACACGTTCTCAACGTCACTCTTGCGAAAACGCAGATCGCTATAAAACATCGAGATCCGCAACAGCCCTAAGAAGTGCAATCCAAACAGAATGATGACCACGCCGGCCACCATCGACATTTCCTGCTTGTAGGTTTGGATCAACTGACCAAAGGCGCTCGCGCCCGCACCAAGCCCGATAAACACCGTCGAAAACCCCGCCACAAAACACAGCGACGCAACAACGACCCGACGCCAAATGTGCGGCTCGAACGGACCATCCGCACTCATCCGCTCAATCGTCGTGCCTCCGAGATAGGCAAGATACGGCGGCACCAACGGCAGCACGCACGGGCTTAAAAAGCTGACCAACCCAGCCAACACCACCCCTAAAGCAAGCGAAACGTCCATGCTCATCCCATATCGAGCGTGATCTCAAAGGTTCACGCCAAGCAGCCGCAATAAGCCCCAGCGCTATAGGTCTCGGACCAAACCAGCAAATCACGCCTGCGCGAACCCTCGTGAACTCGGCTTTTTAACCGTTCCGCGCGTTATCGACTCGGCCAAGCGCACAACTCACGAACGATTTCGCCTTGTCGCCGAGTGCCGCAAGACCAGCCTTGCTCCCCCGCTCAGGATACCCAGCGCCGTCCAGTATCTTGACGACATCCGCCCGCACATCGGCATCGCTCTCAATCGTCACCGTTTGCATCGCCACATCCACCTCGACCGACGTGATGCCACCGACCGGTGCAAGCTTCTGCTTGATCGTCGTCACACAGCCTTGGCAGCCAATATTTTCAACCTCAATGCGCGTTTGCATAGAAACCTCCTAAACGGGTCTAGCCCCCACTACGGCCAAGGTTGGCAACAGCGGCAAAATCTCATCCAGATGATCGACAACGGCATGGGGCCGAAGGTCGGCAAGCGGCACCGTCGAATACCCAAACGACGTAAGTATGACCGGCATCCCCGCCGCGTGCGCCGCTTCCGCATCAGGGCGACTGTCCCCCACCATCACTGCTCGCGACACAGATACGCCCGTCGGCAGCAACGTATGCTGCAGCATGGCCGGATCAGGCTTTTTCGGTTGCCCGTCACGCTGCCCCGCAAAGCTATCAAGCACATCAAGCAAGCCCAGCGCTTTGAGCGCGATGGCCGCGACCGGTTCCGATTTGTTGGTGCAAACTGCCGTTTTGATGCCACGCTCCCGCAACGCCACCAGCACCTCCCGCGCTCCGGGATAGAGCCCGTTGCCCTCTTCCGATACGTCCGCATAAGCGACCATGAAACGATTGAACACGGCCTGCTCGTCACCCGTCGACAGATTGAGCCCC
>JABFRJ010000222.1 GCA_013141255.1 Hyphomicrobiaceae bacterium | reverse complement strand
TAATCGCCCCGGCATGGCCCATGCGTTTGCCCGGCGGCGCCGTCTGCCCGGCGATGAAACCGGCCATCGGTTTTTTCATATGCGCCTTGGCCCAAGCCGCCGCCTCTTCTTCGGCACTGCCGCCGAGATTCCTAACCCACTCTCCAACCAATGCCGTGCGCGCCAGAACTTTCGGAACCGGCACCACCGCGACAGTGGTCATTAGTTTCTGTTTCAAAGCCATGCGTGATCTCCGATGCTTTTTGGGTGTTTGATTCAAAGATGGCTGCGCGCGTCGGCATTTGCCCGCAGTTTGGCGAGACGCTTCAACAGGCGCCGGTCGAGCGTGTTGGGTTTGGCGAGTTCAACTTCGATGCGCGGAATGTCGTCGAGGCCGTCATCTAGGACGCGGTCGAGCCGTTCGACGTCGAGGTCAGATTTGAGCGCCACAAAAAAAACTCACCGGCTTGTGGCTGTAGGCGCGTGCGATGGCGCGCACTGTCCAGGTTTCGGCCGTGGTCTTAGGTTTGAACACGCGCTCGATGATCTCGCGTTGTTCGTCCGGTGTGGGCTCATAGGTGAATCGGTCGGCGCGACCATCACGAAACAGACTTGGTCGATACCTGCTGTCGTTACCGGTAAACACGACCGGCACTGGGCCACCTAGGCAGGTCGTGTATTTTAGCGGATTGTCGGCCAGCCACTGAATGTCTTGCATTAGCAGATGGCTGTTGATGGTACGCTCGGTACGCCCATCGTCCGGACCCGCAATCGACAGATCCATATCGTCGATGAGAACGACGACCGGGTACCCGCATAGCCGTGAAATGACCTCGGCGTCGGCAAGTGCCGCACGAAATGCCCGGTTCGCCGCGCCCTCGGTGTCACCGGCCAGTTCGGCGGCAGAGACAATGACAACGCCGAAGCCTAGCTCCGATGCCGCCACTAGAAAGCCAGAGGTCTTGCCGACGCCAGGCGGGCCACTGATGATAAGATACCGTTCCTGCCCTCTGGCAATCAGTGACTTGATTTTGTGTTTGGCCAAGAACCGGCGAACGCGTCGGTTGAATGTGGGTGGCAAATAGCGCTCACCGCGATTGTTGCTACCCGGTACTTGATGTGATCGCAGTACTGTTGGTTCGTTCTTTGGTGTCGACGATTTCGTCGGCATGGGAATGAGCGACGAACGGGAAATTTCTGGAACGCGTGCGCTCATGTCAGAGGCCCTCCGAAAAATCCTCGGGGGTCAAATGATTACATTCCGTGTCATCGTCTTTGAATTCCGCGATGAAGGCGATCAGTTCCTTGTAGGCGGCGTCATCATCTGATCCGCGCGAGGCATCGCCACGCGGCAGGGCTACAACATTACTAGGCAAGGTTGGTTCGGCGCGCTCGCCGTCGACCATTGGTGCGCCTTGCGGTTGGTATGGCAGGGGCGTGCTTGTCATTTTTTGTTTCCAGGTGTTGGCCTGCGATGGACATAACTTCCCCGTCACCGGCGGAGGCCTTCACCGGCGTGGGTATTCCGAGGTTTAGAGCTCAGGTGCTCATCAGTGCGCGTAGCGCAAACGCCTTAGCGTCGCTGGCGCTCCGCAATCGTCGGGCAAAACTGCAAGCTCATGTCACAAGCCGCGATCCGGCATCCTGCCCCGTTGCCAGTGAAAGCCGCGCGTCCGTTGTGGTGTTAGATGAAGGTCTTGGAGTTGGGCTGCGTTCGCGGACGCGAACGACTCCTAGTGCACTTGCCAGGTGTCAGAGGTTCAAAATCAAGCTAGCAAGTGCCGCAGTTTAGGCCGAGCATTTCGTGCGAAAATTGCAGTCGTCCCGTTCGGCATTGCACGACGCCATTGCTCCGCGCGTCCCATTGGTCGCATGCTCCAACTTCATCGGGCTCAATGAGGGGAAGTTGCTATCGGGCTGCGCTATTTGACAGCGTGCCACCAATTGTGGTCCCGCCGGTCTCGGCGCCTGCGACTTGCACAATGGTGTGCTACGATTCTGCATGGTGAAACTCCTTGTTTCGAAGGGTTTTGCCAACGACTTGCGTGGTTGGACACGCAACGTCACTGGCCTCGCCGCTCTTCGCGCGCGAGGCCTTTTTCTGGGCTCACGCAGGGCAACGCCGCATCATAAACATATACTTAGATTGCATGCAATAGATACGCGCACTTAATGCGCCTATTTTATGGGATTATTCACTGCGCGCAGTTTATGCTGTTGGTTGCCGCTTCGTTCACGCAGTGCTAAAAGTCGGCACCCCCCGCAAACGGAACGTTGTCATGTCCGCGAAAAATTTAAACTCAACAGCCGCCCCGCCAGAGGTCCACCTCAATCTCACGCTGCCTAGCGCCTCCGTTGATCCGATCTTAGAAGCGTGCCTCAGCTTTCTTGTTCATGACTGGTTCGGTGCGGCACTCAAGGGTACCGAGCGCCTGACGCTGACGGCACTCATCCTTACTTTAGCGGCGGAGCAAGGACGGGGCATGCTCACAAGTAAGAAAGCCGCCATGCGCGCCATCGGCGCCGAGCATGTCTCGACCCTTAAACGCTACACTGACCTTGCGACCCAGATGGGGCTGGTGAAGATCGAGAAAGCCAAAGCGGACCGTCGTGTGGAATTGCTGATCTTGACCGAATTGGGTCAAAAGCTGGTGG
>JABFRJ010000114.1 GCA_013141255.1 Hyphomicrobiaceae bacterium | reverse complement strand
TGTTGTATTTTGGTAGTCTATTCGGCGCTGAGGCGCGCAGCCCTCAGTCCCGAGCATGTGGCCGAGAGCACGCGGTAACTTCCCATCGAAACGGTATTTGGATCCAAACCATTTCGCGTCATGGCGCGCATCACCATGCGCCGCGTCTTGTCATCAATTGCGCCGTACATCGCGCCGGTGTCGAGTGCCAAACAGGCCCCCGCGCGGTGCGCCTGCTCGCGAACCGAAACGATTTCCGATTGGGCCCATAGTCCAACACCCACAATTGCTGCAAGCGCAGCGAATGAAATGAAGCATCTCCTCCGGCACGTCGACGAGAAAATGTTGGGCTGCAATCGATCAGATGGAAACAAGTACTTTCTGACAATCGAGTGCCTGGCAGACGTCTCGAACAGCGATGTCCGTGTGCCTGAGAAAGTCTGTTCTTGAATTTGGAATGGCATCGATGGCCTCCGGACGCGGTATCGAAATATCAGGGAAGCATTGTGATTGTGTCACACCGACATCCGCCAATTGGAACGGTCGGAACAGTGAGCATAACCAATAATCTTTGCGTCTAGCATTTGCTTCACGCAGTCACTTCGAAAATGAAGGTTGAGCTGTTCGGGCGCCCATACTCGTCCCTGATATCGATGCGGGCTGAATAAATTCCGGCCCCTATCCCCTTCGGCATTTCGCCCGCCCAAAGATGCGAGCTTGGCGTCGCGACGACCCACGGTTTGATGCTGGATTGGTGCGCGGCGAATAATGTGGCGGCCGTTGCATCGATTTCGATTGTCCGCACCAACCCGATGACGATGTCCTGATCGACACCCGCTTGGCTTCTGGTGATTCGACATTCAACTGTAGTGCGCGGCCCGCCATCGTAGACATTGACCAGAATACGACCACCGCCAAGTTGGCTGCACGAGATGCAGCGTCCTGAAACAACAACACGCAGGCCATCTTCGGCCAGCGTGTGAGACGGTTCTTCCTGTGCGACAATTGCGGCGGACATTTTGCTGTCGCCCGCGGTCCCGACAGGCACGAAACGGGTCGAATAGTTTGTGCCATCGACATCGAGCAGATGGAAACCCTTCGGTGTGCCGTCGCGACTGAGGGACACAGGTGCGCCGGAGGTGTCGAACGGTCCACTCCACCAACTCCCGCTTGCTGCCGTCAATACAAGGTGATGATGCAAACCAGGTCCGGCGAATCCCATGTCGGCGCCAAGATAATGATGCTCGGTCGTGTGGGTATGACCGGCGAGGGAGAGCGTGTTCTGCCTGCCCGACAACAGCCGCATCAGTTCTCGCGCGTCATCAGTCTGACCGGACACATCGGCGGGATCTTCAAATCCGACAAGCGGGATGTGGAAAGAGACGACGACCAAGTCGTCTTCAGGAAGTTCTGCGAGAAGGCGTTTGGTGAAGAGCAGCTGATCGGGTCCGATGCGTCCGATATAGTCATTGCCACTCGAAGTTAGTCTGCCGTTGGGCAAAGGAGTTACATTATTGAGAACGATAAACGTCGCCCGGCCATATTGGAACGCAAATGTCGTCGGTCCGAGAGCGGCTTTATAGGCCTCGAACCGCGACGTGGCATCAGATCCGTTCATGTCGTGATTGCCGGGGCAATGATACCAGGGCATGCCAGTGGCACCGATTAGACCGACATAGCGTTCGTAGAGCGCGTGATTGTCGAAGACGATATCGCCATGATTGATTGCAAATGCGGCGCCAGAGCCTGTGATTGTTGGCAGAATACTGTCGCGAAAATATCCGAGTTCGAGCGATGTCTGCGGCTGCGTATCGGCCACAAGCGCGACGGAGAACCGCCGCGGATCGCGTGAGCGCGTCATTTCGAAATTTATCGGTTCGATGCTGGCCTTCGCGTCAAGGCGGTAGCCAGTGAAGGGCAGACGATTGGATTGAGTTTGAATGCTCCAATCTCGCGGCCTAATCGGAAATACAAATGCGCCAGCTCGAAAGGGCAGCGCCCAGTTTCCGTGCGCATCAGACGCCACAACTTCGATACCGTTGCTGACGAGGACGCCGGGAATGCCGTTGCCGCTCCGCCCCGCGCCGACGCGTGAAAAATCAGCATCGATGACGCGTCCGAACACGACGCCTGTAGCGATGTCACCGGCATTAGCGCTCGATCCGATTGTAGCGACTGCCGCAGCAGAGGCCCCAGCGACAAGCACGCCTCGGCGCGTCGGATTTATCGGCGACATAAGCGCGGCTCCAATCCGTTAGTCCGCGCCGCATAACACCGATTCGTGACAAGTGATCGACACACAAAGTTATGAGATTGCGCACGGATGGGCGTCATGCCGTTGTCATAAGGTGGTGCAACACTTCCACAAATCTGTTGATGCAGCTTTGCTGATGATCGTGATGACCGCGCGCTACGCCATTTACTTTGTTCCGGACGCCAAATCGCCCTTATGGGCATTTGGCACACGCGTTCTGGGTTGCGACGCCTATAACGGGCAGATTGTGCCATTTTATTCCGAGCTAACGTCCCGCTACAAGGACTGGGGCAAATGCGTTCAAGCGCCGGCAACGTATGGCTTCCACGCAACACTAAAAGCTCCATTCCGACTTGCTCTTGGTCGAACTGAGGGTGAGCTTCTCGCGGCCGTAAGTGCAACAGCCGCCAATCTGCCTCAGATCACGCTCGGATATCTTCGGGCTAAAATGGTCGATCGCCATGTGGCGCTACGCCCTGAGACGCTGCCGTCGGACCTGCAAGTGTTGGAAGCAGGACTGGTCACGCGTCTAGATGAATTCCGTGCCCAGCTAATAAAATCTGACATCACCCGCCGTCAGCCGGACACTCTTTCGCATCGACAGCTTGAGCACCTAATGGCGTGGGGTTATCCATTTTGCCTGGAAGAATTTCGCTTCCATATGACTCTCGCCGGTCCACTTCAAGACGAATATCGGAAGAAGGTCTTGAATACCCTTTCCGACCTTTACGAACCGTCAAATGAACCCGTCCGAATTTCTGACGTGGCCTTAGTTAAACAATTGAGCGCCAGCTCTCCCTTTTTTGTGATGAAAAAATTCCAGCTCTCTGATGCGGAACATGTTGGACTAGTAAACAGCACGTTCGTGCTGTCACACAGATGAAATTTGTCGCCGCTATAGGTCGCCTCGTCAGCCACGCGGGAGCGCCAAATGCTTAGATTGGATTCTGTTACAAAGGCCTTCGGAGCAACAACCGCAGTCGACAAAGTGTCTTTCGATATTCCGCGCGGACAATTTCTCGGCATCATCGGCCGCTCCGGAGCGGGAAAATCTACTCTCCTTCGCATGATCAATCGCCTGACCACGCCAACATCCGGACGCATCTATTCGGATGATCGCGACGTGACCGCTCTGAATGGCGCGCCGTTACGTGACTGGCGCCAGGCCAATGCAATGATCTTCCAACAGTTCAATCTCGTAGGTCGGCTTGATGTGCTGACAAATGTGCTTTTAGGGCGTTTGAATCATACCTCGTCGGTTCGTTCGATTGCGCGCCTCTGGTCCAAAGAGGACCGCGTCATTGCGTTCTCAGCACTCGAGCAGCTCGACATCGCGTCCTTGGCCGCGCAGCGCGCCGAGACGTTATCCGGTGGTCAGCAACAGCGTGTCGCAATTGCGCGAGCTCTTGTTCAGCAACCTTCGCTTATTCTTGCCGATGAACCGATCGCCTCGCTCGATCCACGTAACACGCGTATCGTCATGGATGCTCTTCAGCGCATCAACAAGCAACTCGGCATCACCATTATCTGCAATCTGCATTCTCTCGACACTGCGCGTGCCTATAGCGACCGGCTGATAGGAATGGCGCAAGGGCGCGTGGTGTTCGATGGCGCGCCTTCGACCCTTGATGACGCAACCGTACGATCCCTTTACGGCCTCGAGGCTAATGAGGTCGTGGATACTGCCGGAACGGCAATGCCGCAACGTCGGCACGGTATGTTGCCGACGCCGGTCGCGGCCTGAAGATTGCCTCTCGTGGACGTCACGTACGAGGGGTAGATGAGCAGTGACATTAATCACGGAGCGATCAGATGATCTCGCGTCGAACGCTTGCAGCATTGGCTGCAACAGTAGCCATGGGCTTAGGCGCAGTGAGCGCCGAAGCGCAGGACTGGAAGTCGAAATATCCGGAACTTGTGTTTGCGACCATTCCGGCTGAAAACGCCGGCGGTGTGACCGAGCGCTATGGTCCGATGATTGCCTATCTGAGTAAAGAGCTAGGGACCAAGGTCACTCTTCGTATCGCCCAGGACTATGCTGCTCTCATCGAAGGGCAGAAGGCCGGTCAAATCCATATCGGCATGTATGGTCCGTCTTCGTTTGCGCGGGCGCTGATGACAGGCGCAAAAACCGAGGCATTCGCTATCGAAGTCAATGCCGACGGCACAAAGGGCTATCATTCTGTGCTCTGGGTAAAAAAGGACAGCCCGGCGCAAAAACTCGAAGACCTGAAGGGCAAGAACCTTTGTCTAGTCGATCCGAACTCGACGTCCGGCAATAATGTCCCGCGCTTCGCCATCGACAAGCTCGGTATCGATCCAGAATCCTTTTTCTCAAAGGTTGTCTATTCCGGCAGCCACGAGAACGCAGTTATCGCTGTGCAACAGGGCACATGTGATGGCGCCTTCAACTGGTGGAACGATGACAAAGAGTCGAACCTGCAGCGTATGGCACGCAAAAATATGGTCAAGGCTGAAGACTTCCGCATGATCTTCAAGTCCGAGCAAATCGTGAACTCGCCGCTCGCCTATCTTTCGGAAATGCCAGAAGACTTGAAGAAATCCATCAGGGACGCCGTGTTTTCAATGGCGACGAAGGACAAGGCTGCCTTCGACAAGATCTATGAGGGTAAGCAGCTCCCTTTCCAGCCGGTAACGAACCAAGCCTATGATTCGATCATCCAGCTGAACAAGTTCGTAGATGATCTAAGGAAGAAGAAGAAGGCTTGATCGTGCAATTTGGACCCCGACCCGCGTCGCTTGTTGGGGTCTATTCTCCTAACTCAATTGTTCGGTCAGGGTCTGCCGTGAATTCGACGTCACTTCCTCTTTCTGATGATCGGTTGGCGCCGCTCGTGACTGCTTACGCCGAAGCGCAGGCGGCGAAGACACGGTCGCATTTGCTCGGATTTGGTGCTCTCTTGGTATGTATTTTGTTTTCGGCGTATGTCGCGGAAGTCGACGGACGCAAGTTCGTGAGTAATATCTCAAACTTCACGACGTATCTTTCCCGGCTTTTTTATCTCGAAAACACCCAACCAGTTTGGAGCGATTTTTCCGAGTGGTTTTGGGGCTTTGGCAAGTGGTTCACTAAGATAATCGAGACACTGCTGATTGCTTACCTCGGCACCATCGTCGGCGCGGTCGGTGCCTTTGTTGCTTGCTTCCTCGCAGCCCGAAATCTGGTCGATAGTAGGATGCTGGTCTTTGTGATGAGGCGGCTTTTAGAGATTTGCCGAACGGTTCCAGAACTTGTCTTCGCACTTACTTTTGTCGTTGCCTTTGGTCTCGGTCCACTTCCCGGCATTCTCGCCCTTGCCATCCACACATTTGGAGCGCTCGGCAAGCAGTTCGCCGAAGTGGTCGAGAACATCGACCTTAAGCCTTTCGAAGGTGTTTCGTCGACAGGCGCGACCTGGACTGAGGCCGTACGCTTTGCCGCCCTGCCGCAGGTTCTGCCGAATTTCGTGAGCTACGGCTTGATGCGGTTTGAAATTAACGTCCGAGGTGCTGCGATCATGGGTTTCGTCGGTGCGGGCGGAATCGGGCAAGATCTGCTCGAAGCTGTGCGCAAGTTCTACTATTCTGACGTCAGCGCTATGCTTGTCATGATCATCGCTACGGTCATGGTGATCGACTATACCACCGAGAAAATCCGTCATCGCCTTCTCGGACACGGAGGCGCTCGATGAGCACTGTTCCAGACCGGACGATGAGTGCGGCCTTGCCCCACCATGTAGGCGCTACTTCCAGTATGCCTGCATTATTTGTGATTTTCGCAGCCCTCGTGGCGTTTGTTGCCGGTTTCGCCTATCTCGACATTAGTTGGCCACGCGTACTCGGCGGCTTGAGTGAGCTTGGGCGAATTGCGTCGCTGATGCTGCCTCCAACGTACGGCACGACGGCACGCCTGATGGGGTGGCTACACGCGCTTCTCGAAACTCTCGCAATCGCCTTTCTTGGTACGCTACTTGCCGCAGTGATCGCTGCACCACTCGGTTTTCTCGCCGCACGTAATGTCGTCCCGGTCTGGATCTTTCGATTCTCTCTCCGTCGCCTTCTAGACACGTTTCGCGGTGTGGACACGCTAATCTGGGCGCTCGTTTGGATTAACGTCGTCGGCCTGGGTCCATTCGCTGGCGTTCTCGCCATCATGACGTCCGACATTGGTGCCTTCGGCAAGCTCTTCTCCGAAGCGATCGAGGCCGCGGATGGGAGGCCGGGTGAAGGTGTCACCGCTACCGGCGGCACAGAGTTGCATCGCGTACGATTTGGGTTGCTCCCTCAAGTGCTGCCCATCCTCGTCAGTCAGATTCTCTACTACTTCGAGAGCAACACCCGGTCCGCAACGATCATTGGAATTGTTGGTGCGGGCGGGATCGGTCTGCATCTTGCTGAACAGATCCGCACGCTCGAATGGCAGCATGTATCGTTCATCGTTTTGATGATTCTCGTAACAGTCGCAATCATCGACTTTTTTTCCGCGCGCGTTCGCTTCGCGGTGATCGGCGCAAACCCGACCGCCGAGGCAAATGCATGACGAAGTCGCAGGACGATACACATAAACGCGGCGAGGCGATGGCGCTTTTAGCGCGCGCCGAGTCGAGCCTGCTCGCGGCAGTCATCGAGCGCTTCGGTCCTCTCGGAGTGGGTGACGATCTCAAGCAACCTGAGTGCGGATTGGTGATGATTCGCGGGCGAATTGGCGGCGATGGGGCAGCGTTTAACGTCGGTGAGACCACCGTTGTTCGAGCCGTTGTACGTTTGAAGAGCGGCGCCACAGGCTACGGGTTGCGACTCGGACGGGATGTAACTGCTGCCCGGCACGCGGCAATATTAGATGCGCTCTGGCAGGCGCCTGAGACGCGCTCTGAGGTGGAAGCTACAGTCCTCGTACCAACGCGCTGCCGACTGGAACATTCAAACAAGGCGGCTGCAGCCGCGGCGGCATCGAGCCGTGTCGAATTTTTCACGATGGCCAGGGAAGCGTCATGAACACGCAGAACCAAAAAAGAGGCGCTCTAGGCGTCAGGTCGCAACTGCGCCAGAAAATCGGACGCGGGTTCGATGATCCTGTTCACGACGCGCATGCCACGTTTCGTGCCATCATGACTGCGCTCGCAGAACCGGGAAAGGTGCGTGTCACTCCGTCACCTGCAGATGCGCCCGCGGCACTATCTCCCGCGATGACTGCAATCGCGCTGGCGCTGACAGATTTCGAAACGCCGGTGTGGTGTGACGCAGGGCCCGAGGTTGAAGCCTACATCGGCTTTCACACAGGCGCTCCAATGGCATTGTCGCCCTCTGCGGCGGCATTCGCACTCATCACCCGGCCTGAAAGGGCGCCGCGGCTCAGCGCGTTTGCGGCTGGCAGCCTCGATTTTCCGGATCGCTCCACGACAATCGTCGTTGCCATCGATGACATCGCCACGGACGCGGGATGGTATCTCACCGGACCGGGTGTCGCGTCTGCCCGTCGGCTATTGGTCGCCCCGCTTGGCGAAAGCATGCGCACTGAAATCCTCGCCAATCGGGCTAGGTTTCCCTGCGGTCTAGATTTTTTGTTCTGCCGCGACGCTACGGTTGTCGGTCTTCCGCGCAGCACACATATCGATCAGAAGGTGGATTGACCATGTACGTTGCCGTAAAGGGCGGCGAAGCCGCAATCGACAATGCGCATCGTCTGCTGGATCTTGCGCGGCGCGGTGATACGACCGTTCCGGAGCTGTCGGTCGACCAAATATCGCAGCAGCTCGCACTCGGCGTCGCACGCGTCATGTCGGAAGGCTCGCTTTATGACCGCGAGCTTGCAGCCTTGGCGATTAAGCAGGCGCGCGGTGATCTCATCGAAGCGATCTTTCTCACGCGCGCATATCGCACGACGCTGCCGCGTTTCGGATATTCGATCCCGGTTGATACCAATGCGATGCGGATTTCCCGTCGTATTTCCGCGACGTTCAAGGACTTGCCCGGTGGTCAAATTTTGGGACCAACCTTTGATTATACGCACCGGCTGCTCGATTTTTCACTGCTTCAGTCAACGGTCCCCGATACCCCATTACTGGCGGGCTCTGGTCTAGACGCGACACCACGCGTGACCGACTTGCTTAATCGCGACGGATTGATCGAAGCCAACCCAATTCAAGAGTGCGACGACGTCGGTGATCTGACGCGCGATCCCCTGGAGTTTCCTGCAACTCGGGATCTTCGTTTGCAGTCGTTGTCGCGCGCGGATGAAGGGTTTTTGCTTGCGCTCGGGTATTCGACGCAGCGCGGTTACGGACGGACGCATCCATTCGTCGGTGAGATTCGGATCGGACAGGTCGACGTGGAACTCTTTGTCGAAGACCTCGGCTTCGCTGTCAATCTCGGCGTGATCGAGATGACCGAGTGCGAAATGGTCAATCAGTTCCACGGCAGCGCTGAACAGCCGCCGCAGTTCACGCGGGGCTATGGGCTAGTATTCGGGCAATCCGAGCGGAAGGCGATGTCCATGGCGCTCGTCGATCGCTCTATGCGCGCGCAAGAGTTGGGTGAGGAGTTGAGCGCTCCCGCACAGGACGTCGAGTTCGTCCTATCACACTGCGACAATGTGCAAGCGACTGGCTTCGTCGAACACCTTAAGCTTCCTCACTACGTCGATTTTCAATCGGAGTTGCAATTGGTGCGGCGGCTTCGCGGCGAACACGCGGCGGCTCAGAGCCCGTCTTCGACAGCCGCGGTGTTGAACAAAGAGGCGGCCGAATGAACTCTCCTGGTCCTAAGGCAACTGGCTATAATTTTGGCTATCTCGACGAGCAGACGAAGCGCATGATTCGGCGCGCCATCCTGAAGGCGGTGGCGATTCCCGGCTATCAGGTACCCTTTGCAAGCCGCGAAATGCCCATGCCTTACGGATGGGGAACCGGTGGTGTGCAGGTGACTGCTGCCGTGATCGGTACCGAGGATGTCCTCAAGGTTATCGATCAGGGGTCCGACGACACGACGAACGCTGTGTCGATCCGAAAGTTTTTTGTCCGCACGTCAGGCGTTCGAACGACGACGTCGACTGCCGATGCATCTATTATTCAGACGCGGCACAGAATTCCCGAACGGCCGCTGCAGGCCGGTCAAATCATTGTCTATCAGGTGCCCATCCCGGAGCCGCTGCGCTTTCTCGAACCGCGAGAAACGGAGACACGTCGCATGCACGCGCTCGAAGAGTATGGGCTCATGCACGTGAAACTCTACGAGGACATCGCCCGGCACAAGACGATTGCGACGACCTACGCGTATCCAGTCAAAGTCGACGGTCGCTATGTCATGGATCCGTCACCCACACCAAAGTTCGACAACCCGAAGATGGACATGTCGCCAGCTCTCCAGCTGTTCGGTGCCGGACGCGAAAAGCGTATCTACGCCTTGCCGCCGTACACCAAAGTGAAGAGCCTGGATTTCGACGACCACCCATTCGAGGTCAACCGGTTCACGACTCCTTGCGGGCTCTGCAATGCGACCGGTGTATACCTCGATGAGGTCATTCTCGACGATCAAGGCGGCCGGATGTTCGCCTGCTCTGATACAGATCATTGCGAGACGCGCCGCGTCGACGGGCATCGTGGACTATTGCTCGGTGATGCACATGGGCAAGTTGGAGGCAGCCGTCATGGCGATGACTGACGACGCACCACTCCTCGTCGCAAACGGACTGACGAAACGTTATGGCCATCGTATAGGCTGCGAGAATGTCGATCTGACGCTGTATGCAGGGGAAGTCCTCGCGATCGTCGGTGAATCCGGATCTGGCAAATCGACGTTACTGCAGATGTTGTCTCTTCAGATGATGCAGACGCGCGGAGACATCTCCTATCGCATGCGCGATGGCCAGATGCGCGATCTCACACTGCTCAACGAAGCCGAGCGGCGGCTGCTGATGCGCACCGACTGGGGATATGTTTCTCAGGACGCGACGCTGGGCTTGCGCATGAGCGTCTCTGCCGGTGGCAACGTCGGCGAGCGGCTGATGGGTCTTGGCTGGCGTCACTACGGCAATATTCGCAATGAGGCGCTCGATTGGCTCGATCGCGTCGAGATCGATCGCAACCGCATCGACGATGCCCCGCGGGCGTTTTCTGGCGGCATGCGACAGCGTCTGCTGATTGCAAAAAATCTCGTCACGAAGCCGCGACTAGTGTTCATGGACGAGCCAACGGGCGGACTCGATGTGTCCGTTCAGGCGCGGATTATCGATTTTCTTCGCGGGCTCGTGGCTGATCTCGACTTAGCCGTTATCATCGTCACGCACGATCTGGCTGTCGCACGTCTGTTATCGACGCGAATTATGGTCATGCGAGATGGGCACGTCATCGAAACCGGGTTAACTGATCAGGTTCTCGATGACCCGCACGCGCCCTACACTCAGTTACTTGTTTCTTCGGTGCTACAGGCATGACGACGGCGCTCGAAAAGCCCAAGCCCAAAATCAACCGTATTCCGCAGGTGCATCCAACTGCGCACATCCGAAACTCAGGCATTGGCGAGTTCGTCGAAGTGCACGAGTCCGTCCAAGTCCGTGATAGCGATGTCGGTTCTTACAGTTACCTGCAGGAATACGTCTCCGTCCTGAACGCCAAGATCGGAAAGTTCTGTGCGGTTGCTGCCATGTCAAGTCTCGGTGCTCCCAACCATCCCTATGGTCGTGTGACGCAGCACCGCTTTTCCTATGTTCCCGAGTACTACTGGGAACACCAGATGCGCGATGCACGGTTCTTCTCTGATCGCAGGGCGGACAAATGCGTCGTCGGCAATGACGTATGGATTGGTCACGGCGCAACCGTCTTGCCGGGTAACACGGTCGGAGACGGCGCGGTTGTTGCGGCAGGCGCCGTCGTGACGCGTGACGTTGAACCTTACACGATCGTTGCGGGCGTTCCGGCTCGACCCATCAAGCGCCGTCTCGAGCGGCAGGTCGCAGAGCGATTGCAAGCACTCGCTTGGTGGAACTGGAGCGACGAGAAAATACGCAATTCAGTGCCTGACTTCCAGTCGCTTTCCCCTGAAGCATTCGTTGACAAGCATGAGACCGATCATGTCTGAGAACAGGCTGCGGCCAGGTGGCCCCTTAGAGGAGAGTGCGACCGTCCTTGAGCTAAACAATATCTCAAAAACGTTCGTAATGCACATGCGGGGGGCTGCGCGTATTCCCGTAATGTCCGGCGCTAGCTTTGACGTGCGCTCGGGCGAATGTGTAGCACTTGTTGGCCCCTCTGGAGTTGGCAAATCGTCGTTGCTGAGGTTGATTTATGGCAACTACCGCTGTGACAGCGGCAGTATCCGGATACGCGCTGAAGAGCGTTGGGTCGATATCGTTCAAGCTGAGCCGCGTACAATCATTGCGTTACGCCGGCAAACGATCGGCTATGTCAGCCAGTTTCTTCGCGTCATTCCCCGTGTCTCCGCAATCTCGGTCGTGGCCGGCGCTGGACAGGAGACCGGAGTTTCGGTCGACGATAGTGTTGCGCGTGCGCGAATACTTCTGTCGCGCCTCAATATCCCCGAGCATCTTTGGGATTTGCCACCTGCCACGTTTTCAGGTGGTGAGCAGCAACGCGTCAATATCGCGCGCGGGCTAATCGGCGGACATACGATTCTACTGCTCGATGAGCCGACCGCGTCGCTTGACCACGTCAACCGCGATGTCGTCGTCGACCTTATTCGTGAAAGGAAGGCTGCCGGCACCGCCATCGTCGGCATCTTCCATGATTTGGAGGCGCGCCAACGTGTCGCCGACAGAGAGATAAACATCGCGGCGTTTGCGCCGCAGCTTGCAACCGAAAGCGTCGCACAATGACTCTGGCCCACCTCAATACCTGCACAGATGTTCAATCTTACGCCATCGCATCGCGTCAGGTCGTGCTGCCCAATCGCGTCGGACCGGCGACTATCTGGATCGAAGACGGCAGGATTGCCCAAATCGACGAGGATCGCATCGATGGGCGTGCCCGAACCCACAGCGATGATTTTCTGATGCCGGGGCTCATCGAGCTCCACACGGATCATCTCGAACCACACTACACGCCACGACCGAAGGTGCTCTGGGACACGGACGCTGCCGTGCTATCCTATGATGCCCAGATTGCAGCGTCCGGGATCACGACCGTATTTGACAGTTTGCGGTGCGGCTTCGACATTGATGCGACCAGCAGCGACAATGGCCTTTTCGTGCTGCAGGGCGCGATTGATAGAGCCCGCGACGCCGGGTTGCTGCGTGCACAGCACCTCACGCACTTGCGGTGTGAAATCTGCTCGGAAACGGTACTTTCTGATGCCCTGCGTTTCGTGGCTAAGCATCCTGTTGGCCTGATGTCGCTCATGGACCACACACCGGGCGCGCGGCAGTTCCGCGATGAAGGGAAGCTCCGCGACTATTACCGCGGGAAGTCCAACAAGACTGACGCAGAACTCGACGCGTTTTTTGCCCACCGCCATAAGCTTTACAAAAGCAATCACGATATTCACCGTGCGGGACTTATCAACCTTGCAAGAGGTAAACACATTCGCCTCGCAAGCCATGACGACACCACACCGGATCATGTCACGGAAAGTCTAAGCTCGGGCGTCGGTCTGGCTGAGTTCCCGACGACGTTCGAGGCGGCGCAGGCGTGTCGTGATGCCGGTATTGCCGTGATGATGGGGGCGCCAAACGTCGTCCGAGGCGGTTCGCATTCGGGAAATGTCGCTGCACGAGACCTTGCTGAAGCGGGTCTGCTCGACATCTTGTCTTCCGACTATGTGCCGTCCAGCCTTCTGCAAGCCGCATTCATGCTGCGTGCCGTGCCGGCCATCGGGGGGCTCGCCGGTGCAATCAAACTAGTAACAATCGCCCCTGCTGAAGCGGCCGGTCTCAACGATCGCGGAGCAATCTCTGTTGGCAAGCGAGCCGACATCGTTCGCGTCAGCTTACCT
>JABFRJ010000264.1 GCA_013141255.1 Hyphomicrobiaceae bacterium | reverse complement strand
GCTTGTGGGGATTGGTGTTAACTGAGCTGTGGGTTCTTGAGCGACCTTTGATGCGTGCTTTGGTTAAGTGCCGACGGTTTTTGCTGCTCTGAGTGTGTGATGTTTGCTGTAAAAATGTTGGATCGCTTGAGGCGTTTGGGCGTGAGTATCGCTGGAGCGTTGTTCGTCTCTAGTGCGTTGTTTTTCCCTGCTTTTGCCGATTTTGTTGCATGTGAGACGGTGGTGGAGCCGCGGTTGGTGGCGGGCATCGCAGAGGCGCGAGGTAAAGCGTTGCGGGTCTGGCGGGCGTATCCTGATGGGTTTGTAACGGCCTATACACTTGGTGGGGCGCAACCTGTGCCACTGGGATTGGCAAAACTTCCACAATTTCAAGCTATTGCTCCGCCGCCAGGGGCGGATGCGCCGATTGAAGGGTTGTTGGCTGTGAGCGCCTTGGACTGTGTGGTTCATGAACAAGGCCCGCCCACAGGGTATGTTGTGCGGCTGATCGGTCGGGGATTGACGTTCCGTGAGGGAGGGCTCGCTTGGACGCCACGATTGCCGCGCGGAATTATTCAGGGTTTTGAATTGGTTGTTATGCCTGATGGTGGACTTCGAGTCGTAGCGGCATCTGATCTGCGTTCAGCCTTGCCGCCGGATGCACGGCTGAGTTTGCCCGCAGAAACTGCTATTGGGCCGCCTGCGTCGAAGGTCCAACGCACTGATCGCCGATAGAGTTTCGGATGTTAAGATTCGCGCCACAATTGCGATGTGACGCAAAGTTAACTTGGCAGCCGATCTGCGGGGGGGTACCCCTCGCGCCGGTCGAATCGCATTTGGTGTGGTTCGGCGGGTAGCTGTCGCCGGGTGACGCTCGGTATCCGCGACGGCCAGTTTGACATCGAGTGCTGAATTTCGGCGGCATTGGGCTGCCAATCGTTTGCAAGGATCCTGTCTGTGACCCTATTCTATAAACGCGGTTTGGTCGCCATTGGTGCGGCTCTGCTGACGAGTGTTGCTTTGACAATCTCAGTTCACGCCCAGGAAACGAAGCCCGTTGCCAAGGTTGGCGGAAAGGTTTTGACAGAAGCTGATGTGAAGCTGGCGGACGCGGAAATCGGGGGCGACCTCGGGCAATTGCCGGAGGGTACGAAGCGACGCGTGCTTATTGAATATTTGATTGAAAACGAAGTCTTTGCGACGGCGGCAGAAGGCGCAAAGCTTGCCGCCGGTCCGGCGTATGAATCGCGCATTGGATATTGGCGTCGTCGCGCGTTGCGCGACATGTATTTTGAGACTGCCGTGCGAGACGCAGTGAAGGACGATGAAGCGAAGAAATTTTACGACGAGCAAGTGAAGGCGATCAAGCCGCAGGAGGAAGTGCAGGCGAAGCACATCCTGGTGGAAGACGAAGCCAAAGCTAAAGAGATCGTGGAGAAGCTCAGCAAGGGTGGCGATTTCGCGGCGCTGGCGAAGGAAAACTCGAAAGATCCCGGCTCGAAAGATAACGGTGGGGATCTTGGCTATTTCGGTCGAGGACAGATGGTGCCGGAATTTGAGAAGGCGGCGTTTGAGTTGGAAAAAGGCAAGGTCTCAGCGCCTGTAAAAAGTTCGTTCGGTTTCCATGTGATCAAGGTTGAAGACAAGCGCACGAAGGCGCCGCCGACATTTGATCAGGTCAAGGACCGTATCAAAACATCGATGATGCAGCAGAAGGCGCAAGCCGTCGGAACGGAGCTCAGGAACAAGGCGCAGATCGAGTACATCGATGAAGGCGTGAAGAAGATGGTCGATGATGAGAAGGCGGCGGCGACAAAACCCGCAGCTCCTGCTCCGGCTCCAGACGCCAAAAAGGACGCCGCGCCTGCTAAGAAGTGACATTTGGAGTTTCAAATATTAGGCGGGGACCGTGATGAGCGGTCCCCGTTTTTGTATGTTGCAGTATGTGCTGCCTTTCTATGAAATAGTATTGAGCAAGCGAGGAGTGTTACGAATGGCGACCGACGCAAGATTTTCGTTGACTGGCAAGACGGCGTTGGTGACGGGCGCATCGTCGGGGCTGGGGCGACACTTTGCGCTGACGCTGGCGGGGGCTGGCGCGAAGGTCGTGTTGGCGGCGCGGCGTGCGGATCGACTGGCGGCGGTGGAAACGGAGATCAAAGCCAAGGGTGGGTTTGCGGACTCTGTGGCGCTGGATGTTACCGAGGCGGCGGCTGTTTATGGTGCCTTCGAGCAGGCAGAGAAGTTGGCGGGGCCGATCCATATCGTCGTCAATAATGCCGGGATTTCTTCGCCGAATACGTTTCTCAAGACGACGGAAGACCAGTGGCGCGAGCAGATGGAGGTCAACCTCGATGGTGTGTTTCGAGTTGGTCAGGAAGCGGCGAAGCGCATGGTGGCGCGGCGTGAAGGCGGGTCGATCATTAATATTGCGTCGATCATTGCCTACACGACGATGAAGACGCTGGCGCCCTATGGCGCGTCAAAGGCGGCCGTTGTGTCGCTGACGAAGTCGATGGCGCTTGAACTGTCGCGCGATAAGATTCGCGTCAATGCATTAGCGCCGGGATATTTCCCGACCGAGATCAATGAAGCGCACTGGCAGACGGATGCGGGGAAGCGATTGATTGCGAAAATTCCGTTTCAGCGGTTGGGTGAATAC